>CAJMDR010000018.1 GCA_905212215.1 uncultured Porphyromonadaceae bacterium | reverse complement strand
GTTAAGGCAGCATTTCAGTTTCGCGCACTGACCGGCAAGTTTCTGCGGATTCATGGATATGTCCTGCAGCCGTGCCGACCCTGTGCCTACGCTCGCAAACCGGGTAAGGAACGTAGCACAGCACAAAGGCCTGCCACAGGGGCCGGTGCCTCCTATCCGGCCTGCTTCCTGCCGTGCGCCTATCTGCTTCATCTCCACCCTTACTCCGAAGGTCTCGGCAAGGATCCGGATAAGTTTGCGGAAATCCACCCGCTCGTCGGCAATGTAGTAGAAGATGGCCTTGTGGCCGTCACCTTGATATTCCACATCGCCGATTTTCATCTTAAGACCCAATTCAGCCGCTATCTTGCGCGACCGGATCATGGTGTCATGCTCCTTATCCCTGGCCTGGCGGAAACGCTCAAGGTCATTCTCGGTTGCATGGCGATATAACCGTTTCGGCTCGAAGTCCGAACGCAAGTTGGCACGCTTCATCTGCAATGCCACTAACGGTCCCGTCATAGTCACCTTGCCCAAGTCCTGACCAGGAGAACCCTCTACCACCACGGCGTCACCGGGATGAAGTTGCAGCCCGGCGGTATTAAGGTAATAGCTCTTGCGGGTGTTCTTGAACATCACCTCAACAAGCTGATTGGTGTCGCCGCCGTTGATACCTTTCAGCCAGTCATAGCTCTGCAGGTTGCCGCGACCAGCCAATGCAGCTCTCGGACAACTGCATCCTTCACGATGGCTGCACGACGCGCATGAGCCTCCCCTACATTCATTGTTGTGGGTGCATGTCGATTCCGACGAACAACAATACTGGCGACCTGTTTCCTTGTCTGCCATAATATTATTTGGCAAAGCTTACGGCGCGGGTCTCGCGGATCACGGTTATCTTTACCTGTCCGGGATAAGTCAGCTCGTCCTGTATCTTGCGGGCTATCTCTCCCGACAGTTTTTCCGTCTCTTCGTCGCTGATCTTCTCGGCACCGACTATCACTCTCAGCTCGCGGCCTGCCTGGATGGCGTAGGTCTTGATGACGCCGGGATAGCTCATGGCAAGCTGCTCGAGGTCGTTGAGGCGTTTCAGATATGCCTCGACAACTTCGCGGCGTGCTCCCGGACGAGCGCCGGAAATAGCATCGCAGACCTGAACGATGGGTGCGAGAAGAGATGTCTGCTCTACCTCATCGTGGTGAGACCCGATGGCATTGCAGATTTCCGGTTTCTCCTTATATTTCTCTGCAAGCTTCATGCCCAGGATTGCGTGCGGCAGTTCTGGCTCGTCATCGGGTACTTTGCCGATGTCGTGCAACAGTCCGGCACGACGCGCTTTCTTCGGGTTAAGGCCTAACTCGCTTGCCATGACAGCGCATAGATTGGCTGTCTCACGAGAGTGTTGCAACAAATTCTGGCCATAGCTGGACCGGTATTTCATCTTGCCTACCATGCGTATCAGCTCAGGATGCAGACCATGGATGCCGAGGTCGATGGCGGTACGTTTGCCGGTCTCGACAATCTCTTCCTCCACCTGACGGCGGACCTTGGCAACTACCTCCTCGATGCGGGCCGGATGTATGCGGCCGTCCACAACAAGCTGATGCAGTGCCAATCGGGCTATTTCGCGACGTACCGGGTCAAAACCGCTCAGCACTATTGCTTCAGGGGTGTCGTCAACAATTATCTCTATGCCGGTGGCAGCCTCCAAGGCGCGTATATTGCGCCCCTCGCGGCCTATGATGCGGCCTTTGATTTCATCGTTGTCAATATGGAAGACAGTAACGGAATTCTCCATGGCTGTCTCTGTGGCCACACGCTGAATAGTCTGGACGACGATACGTTTGGCTTCCTTGCCGGCGGTAAGCTTCGCCTCGTCCATGATGTCGTTTATGTAACCGGCCGCGGCAGTCTTGGCCTCGTCCTTAAGGCTCTCTACAAGTCTTTCCTTGGCTTCCTCGGCGCTAAGTCCCGATACATGCTCCAGTTCATCCTGTGCCTGATGTATGAGTTTGTCAAGCTCCTGGCTGCGGCGTTCCACCACCTGTTGCTGGTTGTCGAGGTTGAGCCTTACCGTCTCCAGTTCCGACTTGCGGCGCTGAAGCTCGTTCTGCTGCTGATTGAGCTGTTGCTCACGCTGACGGGCACGCGATTCCGCGTTCTGCAGTTTCTGATTCTTCTGTGCCGCCGTGCGCTCCGCCTCCGACGTTATCTTCAGCGCCTCCTCCTGAGCACGCAAACGGGCTTTCTCTTTTATGATGTCGCTTTGCCGTTCTGCCTCCGCCTTAATCTGGGATGCCGCACTGCGGGCGTTCTTCTTACTGTGCCATTGTGCCAGGAGATAGCCGCCTGCCAGACAGACTACTCCGACTATTATTACTATTATAGAGGTTTCCATGTGTATATTATTCGGTAGTTAAAAGTTGCATAGTCCAATTTATTCAAAAAAAACACAAAAACGCTTGCCGCCGGAGCCTCAGCTTTCCTGCTGTCTGCTCCCGCCGCACACCGGCTATGCCTCCTTGTAGGCGTGGCCCAAGGATTGGATGTCTGTTGATTCGGAAAAAGGCGACTCTGTAAAGGCACCTTGTCTACGCTTCTCAGTCACTCTTTGCCCAAAGCCTCCTCCAACTGTCTGGAAATGGCGCGGACACTTTCCCCGGCAGCATCATACTTATGCCGCATCTGAAAATAAAAAGAAGCGTATTGATAGACCATCATGGCAAGCAACTTGCTCTCCGACAGATTCGGGAAACGCGCTCTCCAGGTACTCCACAGATCTTCTATCCTGCCCTCCACATCGCGGATAAACTCCTGATTATTCAAGGGCTGGTGCAGTGTCACCTGCTGATTGGCTATCTTTATCTTTATGTCTATTTCGTCTGTTTCCTTCATCGCATCATCACTCCTTAAGGTCGGCCATGGCCTTGTCGATGTTGCGTATCAAACCTGAAATCATGCGACGTGCCTCAACTATAGTGTCGGGCGACGAGGCAAGCCTATGCGATACCCGAAGATAATGGATATCTGTCTGCGCATTGGCAAGTTCGGATTCTTTTATTCCAAGTTGCCTGCGCAGCTCTGCCTCGCGTTCTTCGCTTTCTGCCAGACGTTTACGCAGCTCCTTTAGCTCCTCCGCTGCATTCGCGGCAAGAGCCTGTAGCGTCTGCAATTCCTGTTCAAGTCCGGCAGCCATGAATCCAAATTTTTACAAAGGTAATATTTTTTTTCAAATTGTGCAACTCATATTCCACGCACTGCAAAGCCGTCTACACTAAATCAGCGCTTATATGGACTTTTCACCTCTTACCCATTCATTATATTCAATAGCCGAACATGGCATGAAGAGCATCAAAGCGTTCCAGCGAACCAGACCCGAAACGAGACAATGCAACACGGATTTTGGCCGGACTCTTTTCTTTCAGTGGGTCTCCGGATTTACTAAAAAATTTGTCAGCATAACACACAAGTTTCTCAAGCATCGTTACCGGCACCATATCCCTTATCGGCAACGGCATCTGTGTCTGTTCTATCTCAAGCGCCGTTATGCCGGAACCCGTATGCCGCTCACATACCATGGCTTCCGCCTCAAGGCCGAAAGGCTCAAGCATCTCACGACCCAGGACACCGTGTCGTATATAAGGCTCTGTACCCATGCAGTGAATACCTGAAGCATTACATTTAACAATGCCTATATCATGCAACAGAGCCGCTCTCGCAACGGAAGCCGCATCCAGAGCTATATTTCTCTTCTCCACGCAAGTCAATGCCTTACGGGCTACTTGTCTGCTGTGGATAAGCAACAATTCAAACAATTCACTGCCCGGAGTATAAAACTTCAGCAGATAAGGCATAACCTCCGATTCAGCGTCACGAATAATCTTCTCTTTATCCATAAAACACCTATTCAACAAATTAAAGAGAGGCGCCAATGATCTGACGACCACGGCTCCTCTCAATTTTCTATTTGACTGTGTCAGAATATGTGCCTTTATGACACACACTCTCTTTAGTCAAGGATGCAGTTCCATCCGTGTACATCCTCCTCATCGCCCAACTGCACGGCGCGCAGTTTGTTGTAAAGCTTAGTGGTCATTGGACCAGCCTCGCCGTCCTTGCTGAAGATGTACTTCTTGCCGTTATCCAGGTCATCGATTTCTGCTATAGGCGAGCACACAGCTGCAGTGCCGCAGGCCGATGCTTCGTCAAACTCTTCCAGTTCGTCTACCGGAATGTGACGGCGTTCTACCTCCATGCCAAGATCCTCGGCAAGCTGCACAAGGCTCATGTTGGTGATGGAAGGAAGGATGGATTCGCTGAACGGTGTGATGTACTTGTTGCCCTTGATGCCAAAGAAGTTGGCGGCACCACACTCGTCAAGATATTTCTTTTCTTTCGGGTCGATGTAAAGCATAACCGAATAGCCTAATTCATGAGCTTTCTCACCGGCTACCAGAGAAGCAGCGTAGTTGCCGCCTACTTTGATGGAGCCTGTGCCCTTCGGAGCCACGCGGTCATATTCACGGCTCATGCAAACCTTGGTCGGCTTGAATCCCTCTTTGAAGTACGGGCCTACCGGAGTAACGAGCATGATTACCATATATTCCGATGCAGGTTTAACGCCTACGCGAGCTGAGATACCTATCTCCAACGGACGGATATACAGCGATGCCCCGGTGCCATAAGGCGGTATGAAACGCTCGTTGAGCTTTACTACCTTCTTCACCATGTCACAGAAAAGCTCTACAGGCATCGGCTGCATCTTGATGCCTTCGGCGGAACGGATGAAACGCTTGGCATTCTCCTCCATGCGGAAAATGCGGATCTTACCGTCCTTGCCGCGGAAAGCCTTCAGGCCCTCGAACGATTCCTGCCCATAGTGCAGGCAGGAAGCGGCTATGTGCAAAGGTATGTATTCCGAATCGCTGACCTCGATGTCGCCCCACTTCCCGTCGCGGTAGGTGCAGCGTACATTATAGTCTGTCGGCATGTAGCTGAACGTCAGCTCTTCCCACTTGATATCGGTCTCTTTCATTTCTTGCTATTAGATTTAATAGGTTCTGGTTTTTGTGCAAAGTTAACAACATTATATTCCACTACCAAATTTATGCACAAAAACAGCATCCTGTGCAGAACTTTCTTTACTCAACACCCTTTAAGACCCCTTTTATATGCCGCAAAAATCAATTTTACTGAGCACCAGGACCTTAATTAATCCAAATATTTCGGCAATGATTGACCAAACCTCTGTTACTAAATAAACAATACTCAGTTTCAGACGTCTAAATAATAAACACACCCACATTTGACTATGAAATCTCATATACTGAACATAACACTGTCTGCCACTGCATATCGTTTAATAAGATTAGCAGCATTTGCCCTATTACTCGCATCGGCTGCCATAATCTCATCATGCTCCTCACAGAGATCAATGTCCTACGACCAGATGCGACGTGACTACGACCCTGCCTTAGACGGTTACAACTACGCCGACGACTACGACGACTACTATTACGACTATATGGGCTACTGACAACCCCATCTCCCCTCCTCTTCATCTTTTCCCCCTAAATTTCCTTAACCTCACTAATCTCCTTAACCACCTTAAACCCCTTAATCTCCCTAAACTTTAATCCCCCTTAATCTCCCCCCTCCCCATTCTCTCCTTCTTCTCCCAAACCCCAGTTTATCCACCTGAGTCTTCGGCCTCCGCTTGGCGGAGGCTACGTGCTTCATTACCCTCCCCCCCAATTTCCGCCCCTCAAAACATGTTTTACAGCATATTGCTACTTTTTTCTTCAGTTTTCTTTGGTCACAACCTCCATTTTATGTACTTTTGCAAGGGGATTAGAGAATCCCCTTTGTGAACTTGTTCATAAACTAACCTAAATAACTGATCTGCTCCGCAGTGAGATGTTGAATACATTCCCTGGATTTACCTTTTGTTGATTGACCCATATCTGATACCTTGAAAACATATCCGGAGAATTATTCTTAAACAATCTCTTTAACCTTAATCACAAAGTGTCTTTTTCAGCGCACTGTTTCTGATACCATGAACTTTTCCTCTGCGGAGCAGACTTTTTTACATTGAAACAATAATCTTACTAATTCTTGAGGAACACACCTGAAGCCGCGTAAAATCCTTCTCAAAGCTACTACGATTCAAACTATAATACGATAAACGAGGCGGTATGTCACCCAATCCATGACATGCCGCCTTCAATTTATCCATTTTCAAAATCCTCCGCCTTCTCTTTTCCCTGTGCAAGAGGCTGCCTATTGTGTCCGAGTTACCCGCTTTTGTCCTTGTGCAAGAGGCTTGCCTCTTGCTCTCCTTAAACTCGTTGCTAATAGAAAACCCGGCTCCAACAAATTGGAACCGGGCTTTTCTATCTGTAATTGCTTTATTCTGCTTTGGGAGCCTCTTCTGCCTCGGGAGCGGGAGTAGCTGCGGTCTCAGCTGCGGGCTGTGAGTTCTCAGCCTTCTTGCTGCTGCGACGACGGCGAGTGCGCTTCGTAGCGGATTTCGGAGCTGCTTCATTGAGAAGATTCTCATTGAAGTCCACAAGCTCCATCATGCACATCTCGGCACCGTCACCGAGACGGAAACCGGTTTTCAGTATGCGTGTATAACCGCCGGGACGATTCGCTACTTTATCGGCAACCACGCCGAAAAGTTCTTTTACCGCTTCCTTGTCCTGAAGGTAGCTGAATACAAGGCGACGGTTGGCCATGTCATCTTTCTTCGAGCGGGTAATGATAGGCTCGCAGAAGACGCGCAGTGCCTTGGCCTTGGCCAGAGTCGTGTTGATTCTCTTGTGCTTGATCAGAGAAATCGTAAGATTCGCAAGCATCGATTGACGATGAGCGGATTTACGGCTCAGGTGGTTGAATTTTTTATTGTGTCTCATTGGGTGAGTTTAGTCTTTGTCCAAATTGTACTTAGATATGTCCATGCCGAACTGGAGATTCAGGTTTGCTAAAAGCTCGTCAAGCTCGGTGAGGGATTTCCTGCCGAAATTACGGAACTTCAGCAAGTCATTCTTATTGTATTTCACCAGATCGCCAAGTGTTTCCACTTCTGCGCTCTTGAGGCAGTTCAGTGCGCGTACGCTGAGGTCCATGTCGGTGAGTTTGCTCTTCAGCAGCTGACGCATCTTCAAAGCGTTCTCATCGAATTCTTCGGTATCCTCACTCGTTTCTGTATCTACGGTGATTTTGTCGTCACTGAAAATCTGCAGGTGATAAATCAGAATGCGCGATGCCTCTTTCAGAGCATCTTTCGGCTTGATCGATCCATCGGTAGTGACTTCCAGAACCAGCTTCTCGTAGTCCGTCTTCTGCTCTACACGGTAATTCTCTACCTTATACTTCACATTCTTGATGGGAGTATAGATAGAGTCTATGGCGATAAGGTTAGGTACCTCGCCGAGCATCTCGCGATTCTCGTCGGCCGGCACCCAGCCTCTTCCCTTGTTTACCGTGAACTCCATGCGGAAGCCATAAGCCGGGTCGAGACGGCAGATCTCCAGTTCCGGGTTAAGGACCTCGAAACTTGTCAGCACTTTGCCGAGATCGCCGGCCGTCAGTTTGTCTGTGCCCTGCACGTTCACAACTACCGACTCTGTGTCATGGTCCTCCACTATCTGACGGAAGCGTACCTGTTTGAGGTTGAGAATGATATTGGTTACATCCTCCTTGACACCGGGAATAGTGTCAAGCTCGTGGGACACACCTTCTATCTTTATCGAGCAGATGGCGAAGCCCCCTAACGACGACAGCAGTATACGACGGAGCGCATTGCCTATCGTCTGGCCGTAACCCGGTTCCAGCGGGCGGAACTCGAACTTGCCGTAAGAGTCGCTCGCATTGAGCATTATCACGTTGTCGGGCTTTTGAAAATCTAATATTGCCATGGGGGTCAGTTCTTATTATTTCGAATAAAGTTCCACTATAAGCTGCTCCTTGATATCCTCCGGGATATCCTCACGCTGCGGGAGATGCAGATATTTGCCCCCCATTACGGTAGCATCCCATTCCAGCCAAGGATACTTCGCGTGATTGAAACCACTCAGACATTCTGTAACTACCTCCAGAGATTTGCTCTTCTCGCGGATGCAGACTACATCGCCCGGTTTTACGCGGTAGGAAGGTATGTTAACTACGGCTCCGTTCACAGTCACATGCTTGTGGAGAACAAGCTGACGGGCTGCCGGACGGCTCGGTGCCATACCAAGGCGGTATACTATGTTGTCGAGACGGCTTTCTAGCAACTGGAGCAGTACCTCGCCGGTAATACCCTTAGTGCGGGCTGCCTTCTCGAACAGATTGCGGAACTGACGTTCCAGCACTCCGTAGGTGTATTTCGTTTTCTGTTTCTCTTTCAGCTGGTTGCCATATTCCGACGTTTTACGACGGCGGCTGTTGCCATGCTGGCCCGGCGGGTAGTTCTTCTTTGTCAGAACTTTATCCTCTCCGAAGATGGGAGCCCCGAATTTGCGGGCAATTTTGCTTTTTGGGCCTGTGTATCTTGCCATTTGTGTGTTTGCTTTTTGGTAATTAAAGTGTGCGCCTGGAGTCAGAGGATGCGCAGCCGCGGCTACCGAGAGAAAAGCTTATACAGGTAGTCTTTCGCACCGTTCTGTTCTCTTCTATGCGTCCGTTCGCGGATTTTTGTGCCTCTTTGTCTCTTGAAGAATTAAGCCTTGTCGCTTTTTATCTGATGTAGTCAGTGCATTCCAAAGCATTCTTCAAGGAGAGACTTCCGGGAAACTACTTTGTTATACTCTTCTGCGTTTGGGAGGACGGCAGCCGTTGTGGGGCAGCGGCGTAACGTCAATGATTTCTGTTACCTCGATGCCGGCGCCGTGTATGGTACGGATGGCGGACTCACGTCCGTTGCCCGGTCCTTTCACGTAGGCTTTTACTTTGCGCAGGCCCAGATCGTAAGCCACTTTGGCGCAATCCTGAGCTGCCATCTGTGCTGCATAAGGAGTATTCTTCTTATTGCCGCGGAAGCCCATCTTGCCTGCCGAAGACCAGCTGATAACCTGACCTTCGTTGTTGGCCAACGATACGATGATGTTGTTGAAAGAGGAGTGAACGTGAAGCTGACCCATTGCGTCAACCTTGACGTTTCTCTTCTTTGCTGCGACTGTCTTTTTTGCCATACTTTAATTATTTTGTAGCTTTTTTCTTGTTTGCAACGGTCTTTTTGCGTCCCTTGCGGGTACGGGCGTTGTTCTTGGTGCTCTGGCCGCGTACCGGCAGGCCGATGCGGTGACGGATGCCACGGTAGCAGCCTATGTCCATAAGACGCTTGATGTTCAGCTGGATCTCTGAACGGAGGTCACCTTCCACGCGGTATTCATTCTGAATAACCTCACGCACTGCAGCTGCCTCATCGTCAGTCCAGTCCTGTACCTTTGTGTCAAGCGACACGCCGGCCTTGTTGAGTATCTTGGCTGCCGAGCTGCGCCCGATGCCATATATGTAGGTGAGGGCTATCTCTCCCCTCTTGTTCTGCGGCAAATCAACGCCGACTATACGTACTGCCATATAGCTTGTTGAAAATTTTTTGCAAAGATAATAAAATTATCCCTGACGCTGTTTGAATTTCGGATTCTTCTTGTTGATTACGTACAACCGTCCTTTACGGCGTACTATCTTGCAGTCGGCGCTGCGCTTCTTTATAGATGCTCTTACTTTCATGGAGTTTTCTTGTTGGTAGTATGAAGAGAGGGTGATTATTTATAGCGGAAAGAAATGCGGCCTTTGCTGAGATCGTAGGGCGACATCTCTACTTTTACTCTGTCCCCTGGAAGGATCTTGATATAGTGCATACGCATTTTTCCCGATATGTGTGCCGTTATCTGGTGGCCATTCTCAAGCTCTACCTTGAACATGGCGTTGCTCAATGCCTCCAGGATAACTCCGTCTTGTTCTATTGCAGCCTGTTTTGCCATGATGATGCCGTACTATTATTTGTTCGGTTCTTTATCAGCAACTTTCATGCCAAGGGCTTCCTCTATGTAAGAGAAAGTGGTCATGATTTCCGGATGGTCTCCTCTTATGGCAATCGTATGCTCATAGTGAGCGGACGGCTTACGGTCCCTTGTGCGGCACTGCCAGCCATCTTCGCTGATTACTATGTTCTTGCTGCCGAGGTTGATCATCGGCTCTATGCAGATGCACATGCCGTCCTTCAATAATGGACCTACGCCGGGACGACCATAGTTAGGTACATCCGGGCTTTCGTGCATACTGCGGCCTATGCCGTGGCCACACATCTCGCGAACTACGCTGTATCCGCGTTTCTCGCAATATGTCTGCACCGCATGGGCTATATGGCCTATTCTGTTACCGGCTTTCGCAGCCTCTATGCCCTTGTAGAGCGAGGCTTTGGTTACCTCAAGAAGCTTAAGAGTCTTGTCGTCCACTTCTCCCACTGGGAAAGTATAGCAAGAATCGCCATGATAGCCGTCAAGAGTCACCACACAGTCGGTACCTACTATATCACCCTCGCGGAGCTGATAGTCCGAAGGGAAGCCATGCACCACAGTCTCGTTCACCTCTATACAGAGAGTACCGGGGAAACCATGGTAGCCAAGGCATGTAGGCAGTCCGCCGTTGTCACAGATAAACTGACGGGCTATATCGTCAAGGCGACGTGTCGTCACACCGGGAGCCACCCACTTGGCGACTTCGCCAAGTGCGCGGCTTACCAGTGTGCATGCGGCACGCATCTTTTCAAGCTCTTCCGCTGTCTTGATATAGATCATTGCTGAGTTGCCGAATCGATGTGAATAGTTACTTTAGAAAGCTGCATTGCCGGTTGTACGTCCCTTGATGCGGCCATCTTTCATCAGGCCGTCGTAGTGGCGCATCAGCAGATGTCCTTCAATGATACGCAGGGTGTCGAGCACCACACCCACCATAATCAGCAGCGATGTGCCACCGAAGAACTGGGCGAAACTGCGGTTCATGCCGAGTACATGTGCTATGGCCGGCAGGATTGCCACGATGCCGAGGAAAATAGAACCCGGCAAAGTGATGCGGCTCATGATGGAGTCCAGATACTCTATGGTCGGCTTGCCCGGTTTAACACCAGGTATGAAGCCGTTGTTACGCTTCATGTCCTCTGCCATCTGGCTCGGGCGAACAGTGATAGCGGTATAGAAGTAAGTGAACGCCACAATCATCAGGAAATAGATAATGTTGTATACCCAGCCGTACATGTCGGTCATCGCGCCGAAGAAACCGCTCTGGTCCTGCTTGAAGCCGGCAAGGGTTACAGGTATGAACATTATGGCCTGTGCGAAAATGATAGGCATTACACCCGCTGCATTCACCTTCAGGGGAATGTACTGGCGTGCTCCGCCATACTGCTTGTTGCCCACTACGCGCTTTGCATACTGCACAGGCACTTTGCGTGTGCCCTGTACCAGAAGCACTGCGCCGGCGATTACTGCCAGCAGGACGATTATTTCAAGCAGGAACAGCACGAGACCGCCACCGGCTGCGTTGGAGAACTTCTGAGTGAACTCCTGAAGGAACGCTTCCGGCATACGGGCGATGATGCCGATGAGGATGATGAACGAGATTCCGTTGCCAACACCTTTCTGGTCGATGCGTTCGCCGAGCCACATGATGAACATGGAGCCGGCCGCCAGCACTATGGTCATATAAGCCACCATCAGGAAGCTCATCTCGACATGTCCCCCGGCTGCCATGATCTGGTAGCGCAGGTTCAGAAGATAGGCGGGTCCTTGCAGCAACAATATCACCACGGTGAGGTAACGTGTGTACTGGTTCAGCTTTGTGCGACCGCTTTCTCCCTCGCGCTGCATCTTTTGGAAGCTGGGAAGCACCATGCCAAGCAACTGTATCACGATGGATGCAGTAATATAAGGCATAATGCCGAGTGCGAAGATGGAAGCTTGCGAAAACGCTCCGCCTGAGAACATATCCAGAAGCTGCATAAGTCCGTCGGCAGTGAACGATTTCATGGCCGTCAGTGCGTCGGGGTCAATGCCCGGAAGCACCACATAGCATCCGAAACGATAGATTATCACAAGCAGCAGGGTGATGCCGATGCGCTTGCGCAGATCTTCTACGCTCCAGATGTTTTTAACGGTGTTGATAAATCTCATTTTTCAGCTTTTTTAATGGCTTTTCCTCCGGCAGCGGTTATCGCTTCCTCAGCAGACTTTGAAAAGCCGTCAGCCTCTACTTCGAGGGCGCGTGTGAGAGCTCCGTTGCCCAGAATCTTCACCGGTTTGTTTTTAGGGATAAGACCGGCAGCACGAAGTTCTTCCGGTGTGATGCGGCTCAGCTGTTTGGCAGCGGCAAGAGCCTCCAGGGTATCAAGGTTGATAGCCTTGTATTCCTTGCGGTTCATGTTCTTGAAACCGAACTTGGGAAGACGACGCTGAAGGGGCATCTGGCCGCCTTCGAAGCCTATCTTACGCTTGTAGCCCGAACGCGATTTGGCGCCCTTGTGGCCACGGGTGGAAGTACCACCGTAACCGGAACCCGGTCCACGGCCTACTCGCTTGTTCTTCTTGTTACTGCCTATGGCAGGTGTCAGATTGTGTAGTTCCATTGTTGTGGGTCTCCTTTAATTTATGCGTTGGTAACTTTCACCAGGTGATGTACTGTCTTGATCATGCCGCGGATGCTGGGATTGTCCTCATGCTCCACAGTATGGTTCATCTTGTGAAGGCCGAGCGCGTCAAGTGTGCGCTTCTGCACTTTCGGGCAGTTGATACGGCTCTTGATCTGGGTGATTTTGATTTTTGCCATCGTGTGTCAGATTATTTGCCGTTGAAAACTTTTTCTACAGTGATGCCGCGGCTCTTGGCTACCTGAAGCGGTGAACGCATCTGGTCAAGAGCGGCTATAGTCGCCTTTACAAGGTTGTGGGGGTTGGAGCTGCCTTTCGATTTTGCCAGCACGTCGCTGACACCGGCACTCTCCAGCACTGCACGCATGGCGCCGCCGGCCTTTACTCCGGTACCCTCGCTGGCAGGCTTGAGAAGAATGCGGCTGCCGCCGAACTTGGCTTCCTGCTCGTGGGGGATGGTGCCGTTGTAAACAGGCACACGGATAAGGTTTTTCTTGGCCATCTCCACGCCTTTGGCGATGGCGGCGGTAACCTCATTGGCTTTGCCGAGGCCCCAGCCTACTACTCCGTCTTCATTGCCTACCACTACTATGGCGGCGAAAGAGAACGCACGGCCACCTTTGGTCACCTTGGTGACGCGGTTGATGGCCACCAGACGGTCCTTGAGTTCGAGATCGTTGGTCGATTTTACTCTGTTGTTCTTTGCCATGACTGCTTCCTGTTAGAATTTCAGGCCACCTTTGCGGGCGCCTTCTGCCAATGATTTAACGCGGCCATGGAAAAGGTAGCCGTTACGGTCGAAGACCACGGCTGCGATGCCCAGTTCGATGGCTTTCTTGGCGATTGCCTCGCCTACTTTCGCTGCTATCTCGGTCTTGGTGCCTTCCGAGATGCCTTTGGAGGAGGCTGCAGCCAGCGTGCGGCCCTCGAGGTCGTCGATAAGCTGCACATATATGCCCTTGTTGGAGCGGAACACGCTCATGCGGGGACGCTCGGCTGTGCCGGAGATGCGACCGCGGATGCGTGCTTTGATTTTATTGCGTCTTGCTTGCTTGGATATCATGTCAGTCGTAATTTATTTATTTGGCGGCTGCCGATTTGCCCGACTTGCGACGGATTACCTCGCCTACGAACTTGATGCCTTTGCCCTTATACGGCTCCTGCTTGCGCAGCGAGCGGATTTTGGCACATACCTGGCCGAGGAGCTGTTTGTCGAAGCTGCTCAGTGTGATGAGCGGCGCCTTATTGCGCTCCATCTTGGCGTCTACAGTAACTTCCTTCGGAAGCTTGATGTAGATGGCGTGCGAATAGCCGAGGCTGAGTTCCAGCACCTGGCCTGTGGCCTGGGCGCGGTAACCTACGCCGATAAGCTCCATCTGCTTGGTGTAACCCTCGCTCACACCAACAACCATGTTGTGGATCAGGGCACGGTACAGACCATGCATTGCGCGGTGCTGGCGCTCGTCGTCAGGACGGCTTACCTCTACCACGTTGTCCTTTACCTCAACCTTGATGTCGGGGTTGATATCCTGTGTCAGCTCGCCTTTCGGACCTTTTACCGTTACGGTGTTGCCTTTTACGGTTACCGTGGTATTGGCAGGAATGGCGATGGGGAGTTTTCCTATTCTTGACATTGTGTTCTTTTCTCCTTTTCCAGATTAATATACGTAGCAGAGCACCTCGCCGCCAATCTTGCGCTGTGCAGCCTCCTTATTGGTCATAAGACCCTGCGAGGTGGATATGATGGCTATGCCCAGACCGTTGAGAACACGAGGCATCTCTTTGTAACCGGTATACTGACGCAAACCGGGACGGGAAATGCGGTGAAGGTTGCGGATGGCGCTGGTGTGGTCCTGCGGATCATACTTGAGCGCTATCTTGATCATGTTGTCCTTCGGCTTCTCGCCGTCGATGAACTTGTAGTTGAGGATATAACCCTGATCGAAGAGGATGCGGGTTATCTCCTTTTTGATTTTCGATGCCGGGATCTCTACCACTCTGTGGCCTGCCATGATGGCATTGCGTACCCTGGTCAGATAATCTGCTATGGGATCTGTCATTGTTTTGATGTTTAAATTGATCCGGAAACATCCGGACAATATTTAATCTCTCAGTTGTTTGTCTCTTTTAGAGGAGATTCTGAAACGCCTAAAAGATTCTTTCTGCGCCTCCTTTTCCACTAAACTCAGTGTAGCACTGTTGTTTAGATTCCGGAAGAGGCCTTTTGGCACAAAAAGAGGTTATTAAAGCGCTTTCAGGACTATAACGCGGCAATATTGTTTTTATTGCCTTGTTATATCCCTTTTTCGGCGGCGGCACAAATTTGCCG
>CAJMDR010000017.1 GCA_905212215.1 uncultured Porphyromonadaceae bacterium | reverse complement strand
AAGAAGTAAGTACCTTTAGCTGTCAAGGCTTTGATCACTGCAAAGTGACGAGCCAAGGTTTCATCAACCAAACGGCGGAAGGTTTCTTTGTCTTCTGCCAACAAACGTGTCCGTTCTTCAAAGCTGATCCCAACTGGGCAATAGCCACCATCATAGACGTTGTGGCAAGAGGTTTGGTCAGACAAGAGATGAACATGGACTTGGTGTTCGTTGACATATTCGAGCAAGTCTACGATATTACCATGGTAGGCAATCGAAGTTGATTCACCAGCTTCCAGTGCTGCTTGAGCCAATTTCACAGCTTCTTCGGCACTGTCGGTTACTTGGCTAATCCAACCTTGAGAGTGACGGGTTTCGATCCGAGAGCGGTCCACTTCTGCAACGATCGCAACAGCTTTTGCAATTTCAGCTGCTTTCCCTTGAGCTCCGCTCATCCCACCGAGACCAGATGAAATGAAGAGTTTACCGGTCAAGTCGCCGTCATCTGGCACACCGAGTTTGAGACGACCGGCATTGAGAAGGGTGTTGAAGGTACCGTGAACTATACCCTGGGGACCGATGTACATCCATCCTCCGGCAGTCATCTGACCATAGTTGGCAACACCTAACTGCATAGCTTCGTGCCAGTCATGCTGGGTATCGAACATGCCCACCATCATAGCATTGGTGATAATCACCCTCGGAGCTTCTTTGGAAGAGGGGAAAAGTCCTAAGGGATGTCCGCTCTCGATAACGAGAGTCTGGTCATCGTGCAACTCTTCCAGATATTTCTTTATAAGACGATACTGAAGCCAGTTCTGACATACCTGACCTGTTTCGCCATAAGTTACCAACTCATAGGGATAGAGAGCTATGTCGAAACAGAGGTTATTGTCAATCATCACCTGGAATGCTTTGCCCTCCAGACAGTTACCTTTGTATTGGTCTATGGGTTTTGCCTTCAGGTCGCCCTGAGGACGGAAACGATATGCATAGATACGGCCTCTTGTGCGCAATTCCTCAAGGAATTCGGGAGCGAGGGCATCATGAAGTTCTTCCGGCACATAGCGCAGAGCATTCTGCAAAGCGAGTACCGTTTTTTCGGGGGTAAGAGTATAACCGCGGTCGGGAGCGCGGCGTATTCCTTCTTGGAATTCAGGATATTCAGGAAGCACTGCGTCAAGACGCATGTGTCTTGCTTTATCTTTCATGGTCGATATAGATTTACAGGTTCAGAAACATGAATTCCGCACTCATGTTTTCTCTTTGCAAAATTACTAAAATTTCATGACTTAACCAAATGTAATTCCATATACATGGAACAAGAGCAAAAAGCGTCACTGCATACGCTTCAGGAGGGAGTAGGAGGGAAGTATTCCAAGTTCTCCGGCACGGCTCAGGTCATGGCGTCCTGACTCCTTATTTCCGAGGCTCATGTATGTAAGGCCTCGGTTGTAATATGCTTCCGGGAAATCGGAACGCAATTCAAGTGCACGGTTGTAACATTCCAATGCCGAGGTATAATCACCCAAGGCATAATAGATGTTTCCTTTGTTGAACCAGGCATATATCAGTCGCGGATTAAGCTCAAGAGCCTTGTCGAGGTCTTTCATTGCCATCTGCATGTCGTGCCTTGCTTCGGCTGCTTCCATCTGATTCTTGGCTGCATCCGGTTTGTCATCTTTCTGGAGTTGCTTCATATAAGACCTCAACACATAGGCACCAGATCTTCCGAGGTATGCCAATGTCATGTCCGGAGCAAGGTTTATTGTGCTGTCGAAATCAGCTATTGCAGCGCTGTAGTCTTTCAAAACAGACAAAGCCACCGCTCTGTTGAAGTAATCCACAGGCCTCGGCTTGTCACCGCTTTTCTGCAACTTTTTCATAAAGCTATTAGCCATGGTGAACATCCGCTCTATGGCATCGCGGTCGGTGCTGTTGTTTTCCAACGATCCGACATAGAGTTTCCAAGGAGCATATTTTGCCTCGTTATACTCACCCAATTCGCGTATATAGTTCGATGCAGGCCTCAGCTCGGTATGGCCATCGAAAGGACTGAGCGTGAACAGAGCTATAGGCTCCACACGCATCTGCCTGTCCTGCACACGACCTTTGATTGACTCGTTGTACGTGAGATTGTCGTGTTGCTCGGTGCTGCTTACAGTTACAAGCTGATTGAAGCGCTCCATCACCTCCGAGTCAGTCTCGCCTTCCTGTTTCTTGTCTGCATGCACATTCGCCACACCCGCCGAGATGGTCGGTTTGTCAAGAGGGTTACGTTTCGGGTTGGTTACATAAAGCCGCACAAGATTTTCAGCCTTGTTGTAGTTCTCTATAGCTTTTGCCGTATTTCCGCTCTGATTATAGGCATAAGCAAGAGCATAATAACCTTGATGAAAGCGGGGATATTTGGCGACTATCTTATGAAGGTCGGTAATTGCATCACGCCACTTTCTCAGATCGAAATTTATAAGCGCCCTTGCATATATAGCGTGGAAATTGTCGGGTTGCAGCCTCAGCACTTCTGTAAAATCTTTCACGGAGCGAGAGAGGTCACGTACCTCATAGAGCAGTAAAGCTCGGTTATAACGTGCCGGAAGATTGTCAGGTTCTAATTCCAGAATATAGTTATAATCGCTCATGGCGCCGAAATAATCATCGTCGTTATAGCGCACATAAGCCCTGTTAAGATAAAGGTCCGTTGTCTGCGGCATAATAGCTATAGCTGCATCCAGATCTTGTGAGGCCTGATGCCATTTCTTACGTTGTACGGATATATCGGCCCTCATCAAAAAAGGACCGGGATCGTTCTTATCTTTCAACAACGCGGTGTCAATGTCAGCCAACGTAGCCGTTGTGTCGCCGTCAAGCAGATTCAGTCTTGCTCTGAGCGCATAGACTGCCTCATAGCCCGGATAATAGCGTAGTAGGGTAGTAATGGTTTTCTTGGCCTCTTCGTAGCGTTTCAGCGAGCTGAGACCAACTATCTTGTAGTAAAGGAAATTCTTGTCAATGGGCTTATATTGCAAACCCTGTTCAAGGTCAATCAGAGCGAGGGAATCCCTATCGAGCCTCAGTCTGGCAAATCCCCTTACCCTGTAAGCCTCTGTCAGGAACTTATTCCTTTCCAGTGCCATTGTAGCATCTGCTTCAGCGCCCCTGAAATCCTCTAACAACACTTTTGCCAAAGCTCGATAATAATAAGGCTCCGCCATGTAAGGCTTTGCCTGCGCTGCGAGGTTGAAGTAATGAATCGACAGCATATAATCGTCCATCGACAGCACATTGCGACCAATGTTCATTACCTGTTCGGCATTTATCTGGGCTTTAGCAACCCATGAACATGTCAGCAATACTATAATTGATAGAAGATACTTCATTCGTGTGTTGTGGGAGTAATAATGTTATGAGGCAGATTAAGCTGAAGATCCACGCTGGCAGCATGAATCTCAGCAAACAGCCTATGCAGGAAATCGGGTGCAAGGCCCAATTTCTCACCTTCTTTCACCTTGTCTTCCAGCAATGCGGCATATCGTTGTGGCTGCACCACTGGAAGTCCTTTTTCTATTTTGTACTCGCCGATAAGCCGACATGCTTCCATACGTTTTGCAAGTAGTTGAAGCAGTTCTGCATCTAATGAATCAATTGTCTCACGCAACGACTGCAATCTGTCGTCAGTACATCCTTTGACAATATGCTTCGGCAATGCTTTTATTAAACTACCTAACTGTTCGGGTGTAAGCTGCTGTGCTGCATCGCTTAGGGCATTGCATGGTTCGGTATGACATTCAACCATCAGGCCGTCAAAACACATTTTCATGGCCTTTACCGCAAGTTGCGGCACATCGGCAGCTTTGCCTGAACAAGGACTGGGGTCGGGGAGTAGCGGCAGATTCGGGAACCGATGCCTCAGCTCGATTGGAACGACCCATTGTGGCGGATTACGCCAGTTTCCTGGCGCATAGCTGGAGAAACCTCTGTGAACGGCACCTAAGCGACGTATACCTGCCGCATACAGACGTTCCAAAGCACCTATCCAGAGTTCAACATCCGGATTTACAGGATTCTTTACAAGAACAGTAATGTCTGTTGCTCGCAGTCGTTTCAGTTCATCAGCAATCTCCTGGACAGCGAAAGGGTTGGCTACCGTGCGTGCTCCGAGCCATATACCGTCCATTCCGGCTTTCAAAGCCAATGAAGTATGTGCGGCGTTTCCGACTTCGGTAAGCACCTTCATGCCGGTAACGTTCTTAACCCTTTTCATCCAAGACAACCCCGTGGCACCTACACCTTCAAAGGCTCCGGGTCTTGTTCGCGGTTTCCACAATCCTGCTCGAAAATACTTAACATCTTGTGCTTTCAGTGCTTTTGCACATGACAGCAAATTCCCGGCCGACTCTGCACTACATGGGCCGGCAATGAGCAACGGTTCATGCGCAACGGGTATCTCGGCAAATAGCGGTTCAAAACCACTATTCATTTCTTCGGCCAGTTTATTCTTGCTGTTCATTTCAATACTTGCGTCCCCAATCCCACTGCAAAGATAAAGGTTTATTGAGAGTCATAGGCTTTCTTTTAAGTTAAAAAAATTAAATGGCGTCAACAATAATTAGGTTTCGTATGCGTTTATTAAAGCATGAAACAGCTAATAGTGATAGTGGCTGTGATGGCTTTGGTAGCCTGCAGCCAGAAAGAGAAACAGAATGAGAATGAGGGTGCGACCCAGGCAATAAGCCAGACCGAGCAGACGGCTTCGGCACCCGTGGAGAAACAGGATACAGCAGCTCCTGAGGTCAACAGCAATCTACCGACAGTGATAGATTTCTCGGCCTCATGGTGCGGTCCGTGCAAAATGTTCGCTCCAGTCTTTCATGAAGTGGCTGAGAAATACAAGGACAAGGCCAATTTCAAGACAATAGACGTGGACGAAGATGGTAAGACTTCCGATCAGTACAGAATCGCTCAGGTCCCCACGGTAGTTTTCTTAGACAAGGATGGGAAGGAAGTAAACCGGCTTGTAGGCGTTCCGCAGGAAGCAGAATTTGTAAAGGCTTTAGAGGCCGTAATGAACCAGAAGTAAAGACCTTTTTAGCTGAACATAGCCTCCGCCGAGCGGAGGCCAACGACCCAGGACACAGGTTTTCATACGACCGTTTATATACAAGAACTAAGAGGCTGCGCCATTTTTTGACGCAGCCTCTTGACTTACCGTGTGAAAAGAATTATCAATATACTACTGTCTTGACGGTCTTATTACCGACACAGACGATATAAATACCGGGAGCAAGATTCTCAGTACCGCAACGGATACCGGTCAGTGTGTAGACTTTTGCATTCTCAGGAGCAGTGATTTTGCCTTTTCCGCCGATTACGGTGATATTGTCGTCCTCTATTCCAGCTACTCCGTTTTTCAGGGAATTCACATAGAAAGCGGGGCTGATAACCTGAGTCTGCTGATTTCCAGCGGCATCCTTGACAGTGAACCGGAGGTCGAACCATCCGTTGGGGCTGGTTTTGGTGACCTGATTCATGACGATGAAGTACTGACGTCCTAACATATGGGTTACAGTGTTGCCGTTGAGAGGCATAAAATTCAGTTTTGAGAAATCAGAGCTGCCGTTAGGTGCATATTCAACTGTGATGTCTGATGCTTCCGCATCATGATAGAGTTGGTTAATTTTATCGTAGTTAAAGTCTCCTGCGCTGAAAAGAATGTGATTGTACACATTCACCTTTTCAAAAGAGTCAACAGGACAATTATTTTTGTCAACTATCATGAGCATCTGCAAAGACGGAGCGAAAGGATCTTCTTTGCTAGGATCAAGGTTCAGTTCCACTTTACAGTAACCTTTTATACCATCCCTTTCCTTCATGTTCTTGTTGGTAAACGATATTTTGATCGGGCCATCGACAGATTTGATTGCAACAGCTCCTTTTCCATGTTGCAGCAACTGTCCATTCATGTTTCTTATTTCGTAATCAGAAGAAGCAACATCCATGTCACGCATTTCTCCGTTTCGCCCAATAAAATACGGCATAATTGCCCAGGCCTCGCTTAGAACATAGGGATTTACAGACGCTATTGGCACACTGTTGAGAAGAGGTCGATACGGTTTTGAAAGATTAAAACCGAAGATGCGTTGAGAAGGTTTATTCCAAGAGGGCAATACTCTTTGATCTGTACCTATTTTATCAGATATATTCCAAAATTCGAAGCTTGGCAGCGCGCTTACTCCAACATTTATTCCACGCCATTCCCCATCTTGATAAACGAAGGGTTGTGTATAAGTTCCAGAGGCTTTGTGAAGAGTTCCCTCCTTATATGAAACAGAGGCGCGGAAAATCTGTGGCATTGCAACTGAGTAATCTGATGGAATACCATTTGTTGCCACACATACTTTCATATCTGGATTCGGCTTGGGTGTAAATGCTTGTATAACAGTTGGGCCTGCTACGTCTTTTCCATCTATGATTGTCTTCGTTAACAATCCCCATCTATAATCTTCAAGGAGAAGTTCATTATCCTCCGGAAGCGAATCAAATTTTACAGAAATCGGTTTGAAATCCGCAGGATTGTTTGAATACGTCGTGTCAGATGAAGCACCACGTCCAGTGATATGCACCAGATAAAGGTCTCCGTCAAGTGTTTCGTATGCTCGGTATTGGCTAAACTCGAACTTGTCGCTTATCTTGCTGACTTTATAGTCATAACTTCGTGTACCATCATCATTATTGATACGAGCGACTTCCGTACCCGTCAACGAACCAAGATTCAATCCCTTATAGGAAAGTTGATTTACTATGTTGATAGTACGTACATCGGCACCTGTGTAGTCGTCGATTGTAAACTGTGGGTTGTAGGTTCCGTGAGGTAGTACCGGGATTTTTCCTGCCGGGTTAAGGGCCTCGAACTTCACCAGAGTGGTAGCCATCGAGCGCCCTATGGTAATCACAGTATCACCTGTGATCGTGACGTTTTCGTGGATTGCTATGTTGACTGTAGGTCTTCCTCCTATGAAGACGCCACCGATAACATAGGTTCCGGGTTCCACTTTGATGGGGAGCTTCTTGGACGGAGTTCGCGTCATGGTGAAGCGTTTGTCGTTGTCACTCACCACGAACCATGCATTGAGAGGAGCGTCGCTCGACTGAAGTGTGATGGTACATGTTCCGGCTTGTTTCGGATTCTGCTTTTCTACAGAAGGAACCGGATTCTCATACTTCGCGACTACTGTTCCGTCGGGTTGCTTTTCCCATAACTGGGCACTGCAGAGCACCGGAACAGCAAGGCAGAAAAGCAGATAGAAAATCTTTTTCATACTGTTTGGGTTAGAGTTATTGATTGTTTTTGAACAAAGGGGAAGAATGCGATTCGGGGCAAGGTTCACCCATGTTTTCGATTGCAAAGTTAATTCATAAACAACCCGATTTTGGCCTGATACTTGTTTTAGGCCATAAAAATACTCCGATAATATGGCCTAAAACATGTTTCAGGCCATTTCCCGACCCAAAAACAAGATTTCTTTCTTGGCAATAACATGAAAGAGGCTGTGACTAATTGTGCCACAGCCTCCGGTTATAAGAAAAAAGGGAATTTAAGTTGTTTCTACAACATCAGCGAACGATTGTCTTGATTGTCTTGTTCCCTACAATGACAATATAAACACCTGGGACGAGATTATCAGTTCCGCAAAGTATACCCGTCAGCGTATAGACCTGAGCATTTTCGGGAGCGATTATCTTGCCTTTGCCTCCAATTACTGTGACGTTGTCGTCAGCAACACCTTCGACACCCATTTTCAAAGACCTTATATAGAATGCTGGGCTTATCAGCTGAGTCTGACGATTCCCGGCAGCATCTTTGATGACGAACCTGAGGTCAAACCATCCGTTGGAACTTTTTTTGGTTATCTGACTCATATTGACAGAGTACTGTCGCCCTATCATGTGAGCAAGAGGAGAGTTGTTGAGAGGCTGGAAACTCAACGCGGTATAATCTACAGTACCGTTGGGAGCGTATTCAACAGAAATTTCTGAAGCTTCCGAATCGGTATAAATCTGTTTGGTGGTATTATAGTTGAACTCCCCGGCGCTGAAAATCATAAGGTTGTCAGTATCTGCAAGAGAATCTGTAGGATAGCCGTTTTTATCGGTAATAAATAACATCTGTAATGATGGAGCACACATGTCTTCCTTAGACATATCGAAAGTAAGCTCCATTTTGTTGACGCCCTTAATACCTTTCCTTACAATATTGTTATCATTGATATATGTGATAGTTACGGGATTCTCAAAGCTTTCAGCCTCAAGTATGCCTTTGCCATTCTTTACCACATTTCCGGAAGTCTGATCTTTCACTTCATAAGTAGCAGTAGAGGCGTCCATATCGCGAATCTCACCCGTTCTGCCAACATATAGAGGATAGAACATCCATTTTTTGCCTTTCTTATAAGGAGTTACAGATACAGAGGGGATACATTTCAATAAAGGCTGATATGGTTTCGAAAGATTGAAACCACAAGTCTTGTTGGCCAGAGAATTCCAATCAGGATAAAGTGACTGATCACTATTTACTATATCCTCTGTTTTGTAGAACCTGCTGAAATCGGTGCCATACATTGCGCATACACCAACATCGAGAGTGTGCCAATCACCATTTTCATAGTAGAGCGGTTGTGTGAGGGTACCGGAATATTTATGAAGCTTTCCTTTAAGGAAAGAGACAGAAGGCCTGAAAATCTGGGCTAATATGGCGGCAGAATCTTTTGGTATTCCATTGTGAGGAGTACATACCATCATTTTAGGATTGTCAATGGAAGAGAAGGCTCTTACTCCCGCAGTATGCTCGAGCTTGCCATCAATGACCCTTTTTGCATACAAACCCCATTTGTAATCTCTCAGAGAATCGGGGCTGTCGGTGGGAAGAGCGGCAAAATTTACCGATAGAGTCTTGTAATCGGCAGGATGGTTATAATACGTAGTATCTTTTTCCGCACCATGACCATTGATGAAAGTAAGATAAAGATTCCCGTCAATGGCTTCGTATGCGCGATATTGCGCAAACTCAAACCGTTTGCTGACTTTGTTCACTTTGAAATCATATGAGCGGGTACCATCGACACCGTTTTTACGTTCCGTCTCTATGCCGGTCAGCGAACCAAGGGAAACGCCCTTATAGTTCAGCATATTCATAACATTTATGCTTCGCACATCAGCTCCTTCATAGCTCGTTGAATCCGGCTTATATGAGCGGAAAGGCAGTACCGGAATATTTCCTAAAGCATTCAGGGCTTCGAATTTAACAAGTATCGAGGCCATGGATTTGCTGAGGTTGAGTACTGTATCGGAAGTGACAATTACGTCTTCGTGAGTAACAACGTTCATGGAAGGTTTGCCTCCCATGAATATTCCACCGAAGGAGTAAGTTCCGGGCGTCACCTCAATCGTTACTTTCTTGGAAGGAGTACGCAGCATGGTGAAGCGTTTGTCCTTGTCACTAATGGCAAACCAGGCGTTCATGACAGCATCGGTAGAGTTGATGGTGACAGTTACTTTGTTTTCCTGCCGTGTTTGATATCGGCCCTCAGCAAAGTCTGATTGTTGCACCTTGACAGTTCCGTCAGTCTGCTTTTCCCAAATCTGGGCCTTGCAAAAGGCCGGAATAATCAGGCATAGGAGCAGATAGAAAATCTGTTTCATACTTGTAGTTAGTTTAGTTTACATTGAAGACAGCCATATTGCCTGAGTCTTCTTTCTTTCAGGAGACAAAGTTACAAATGAAAATTCATTATCACTCCGTGAAAAATAGAGATGAGGAGTAAAATAAGGTCAAAAAATCAACCTGAAACATGTTTCAAGAAGTTTTTTCGATTAAATGGAGAGGGTCAGAGGAACAAATTGGGGTAGCAGTGTTGAGAAGGCAGTATTGATCATCAGCCTTCATCGTCACATTCATCAGCCTGGCAATCTTCGGAATTCTGCTTTTTGTCCTTCCCCAAAGCTTTGTAATCCTTAATACTCAAGCCGGTGAATTTCTTGAAATTGGTATTGAAGGCACTTCTCGACTGGAACCCGACAGACAGGGCAATACCATCCGTGGAATAACAGTTATAAACCGGATCCTGGAAACGGCGACAAGCTTCTAATACACGCATCTTGTTTACATTAGAACAGAAATTCATTCCTGTCATGGACTTGAGTATCTGGCTTGCCACACGCGGCTGGACATTCAAAATTTCAGCAAGCTTTGCAAGGGTAAAATCCGAAGAGCAGACTAATTCAGCATCGCTAAAAACATCTTTTATTTTATTATTGAGTCTCTCTATGTCTTTACTTGAGAATTTCTGGTCAAGAGCGTTCTTAGACTTATCATTCTGAATTTCCGATTCCTTTACCTGATGTGTCTGTTCCTGAACTCGCTCATAAAGCATACGGCCTCTTTGCATCAGTTCTCTGTTCTTTCTGAAAATCACTATCGCCACTATAATAATGGCAATAACAATAAGCGACATTATAATCAGGGCATAGGTAGTTACTGATTTTTGCACTTCTGCCACATCCAGACGTTTTTGCATCTTTCTGCGTTCCCCAAGGCTTTGCATCTGACTCAAAGTACCCATAACCTGGTAGGAAAGCACTGAATCTTTAAGCGCCAACATGCGATTGTCAATTTCAGCAGCCGCTTTTTTATCGTCTTTCAGGTCATACAATGATTTGTATGTTCCCATAATTGCGAGCCTTGCATCTTTCATATTATAGCGGTCGGCAAATTTCATGGCTTCACCCAATGTCTGTTGAGCCATGTCATAATCTCCGACTTGTGAAAGTGCGTTAGCTTTCCCTTTCAAAGCAAGAATGCGATATCTTACGGTACCTGGATTGTCGGGCAAATGCGACAACACATTATTAAAATAATCAGCAGCTAAAGTCGGATTCTTTTGTGCCAATGCATTCCTTGCGTTGTAAATCATCATTGAAACATAAAGCCTCCAAGGTTCGGGATGATTTTTCCAACCACGCATCATGGTCACTTCCCTGTCAATGCTATGAATGCTGTCTTCTATAAAAGCTGTGATTACAAGATTATCGAAAGCCCTATGGGTCAAGGCTATGTCGTGCTGTGAGAAACTCGCGTGAAAGGCACTGTGCAAGTGTTGTTTGGCAAGCTTTATAATCTCTCTCTCGTTATGCTGGATCCCAAGAGTAAGATACATTATGCCGTAAGCATAATCCATTTTTGCTTTTGCCTTGTCATTTCCTTCAGCAAGAGATTCCGCTATCAGCAAATTATCAAGAGCTGCATGGAAATTATTGTAACCATCAACATAATAAGCGTTCCACAAGCCGTAATAAGCTTCGAAAATATCATTCCTTTCTCTTGCTGACATAGAAGGGTCATAACGTCGCGCAACGGCATTGAAACACATCAATGCACTGTCTATGTCGCGGTTTATATGCAGATAATCATCACCTTTTTTAAGCAATTGCCCGGATGTAAGATTCCGCATTCTGACCGGCAAAGAATGAACTCTTGCACTATTGCTGCCATCGGCATATGATTTCAGTAAACCTACTGAAATCATGAGCACAAGAAACAGAATCTTCAAATGAGGCAGGATTCTCATTTTTTGCGTCTGGAAGAGGGTTTGGGCTTAGAAGTATTGCGAGGCGAAAGGGGACTGGTATGGCCGAAAAGTCTGTTGAGAAGGTCGGGCCGATGCAATCTGGTAAGACGGCGTTGCAGGTCCGGTCGTACTTTGGGGTCGTACCAGAAGAAATATTCGCGCTGAGCCTGTTTCTGTTCCGGGGTATGAGCAGTGAAGATTTTCTCGCCGGTATAAGGATGAATACCGGTATAGTAAATCTCGGTGCTGACCGTCATAGGAGTGGGAGTGAAGTCCTGAACCTGTTCGAGATGGAAATTCAGTTTCTTTGTCTCACAAGCCAGCTCCGCCATATTTACCTCCGAGCATCCGGGATGACTGGAGATAAAATAAGGTATCAACTGTTGATTCAACCCTGCATTCCGGTTAACGTTGTCGAAGATTTTTTTGAAGCTATAAAAGAGCTCAAAATCAGGTTTACGCATAATCTCCAGCACCTTATGCGAGGTATGTTCCGGCGCCACTTTCAATCTTCCGCTAACATGTTTCTCAATCAGTTCGCGCAGATAATCGCGGTTAGCTTCGTTAATCTTCGGGTCTTTGTTATGCGCCATGGCAAGGTCATAACGAACACCGCTCCCAACGAAGCATTTTTTAATTCCCGGCAACGCGGAAGCTTTGCGGTAAACCTGCAGCAATGGTCTGTGATCGTTGTTGAGGTTAGGGCATGGTGCAGGATGCAGGCACGAAGGTCTAATACATTTCTCGCATATTTCACGGTTACACCCACCCATCATGTACATGTTGGCGCTGGGGCCTCCGAGATCGGAGACATAACCTTTGAAATCTGCCATTTGACTAATCTTCTCCACTTCCTTAAGAATGGACTGCTGAGATCTCGAAGCGATGAATTTTCCCTGATGAGCAGAAATGGTACAGAAAGCACATCCGCCGAAACAGCCACGGTGCATCGTCACAGAATGACGAATCATGTCGTATGCCGGAATTGTTTTGCCTTTATAGCGAGGATGGGGCAAACGAGTGAAGGGCAACGCATAGACAGCATCAAGCTCCTCGGTGGACATCGGCGGCAACATAGGGTTGATGCGTATCCACTTCCCACAGGCTTGCTGCCACATCACATTACCATGCATACGGTTACTTTCTATCTCCACAAACTTGAAATTCGCCGCCTGCTTGCGTTTGTCTTTCAAACATTCCTCATACGAGTGCAGCAAAATGTCGGACGAATCTTTTGCCGGAGAATCCCTACTGATAAAAGCAGTCTGTGACACATTTGCCAGTTCATCCAACTTTTTACCGGAAGCAAGAGCATCGGCAATCTCCACTGTTGTCCGCTCACCCATGCCATAAACAAGTATGTCGGCCTGAGAATCAATAAGCAATGGCGGACGAAGTCTGACTTCCCAATAGTCATAATGAGCTACTCTTCTCAAAGAGGCCTCTATACCACCCAATACCACTGGAATGTCAGGATAGAGCTCTTTCAGAATCTTTGTGTAGACAATGGAAGGATAGTCAGGCCTCATGCCATGCCTGCCACCGGGAGTATAAGCATCATCGTGCCTAAGCCTGCGTGCTGCGGTATAATGGTTCACCATAGAGTCCATGGCGCCAGGAGACACTCCGAAGAAAAGGCGTGGCTTCCCTAATTTCTTAAAGTCGCGAAGGTCATCGCGCCAATTCGGTTGCGGCACAATGGCAACTTTATATCCTCTTGCCTGCAGCACACGACCAATGACGGCAGCTCCAAAAGAGGGATGATCTACATAAGCATCGCCTGAGAATATGATTATGTCGGGTTGTTCCCAGCCGAGGGGTTTGATTTCATCGGCGGAAGTAGGCAAAAATGGCTGCGTTGACATGTTACGGATTTCTTTTGGCAAAGGTGGCCATTATTTTGACATACTTTCTATGCGGGTTTTAAGCGCAATCATCTCATCGCGTAAAGCAGCAGCCTCCAGAAAATCGGTACGTCGCGCTGCTTCGCGCATATCTTTTTCCACTTTCTCCATGCGAGCTTTCAGGTCGTTCACCGACATATACTCAACAATAGGGTCTGCCGCCATGGAAACTCCGGACTCGTACAAAGGAATGTATGGTTTCGGTTCCGATTTTTTTCGCGGTGTCTGGCTTGGAGCCACCTTTGATTTCTGGCGCCCTGTGCCTTTTGCCGAACTTTCTTTCTCACCACCCTGCAACTCGATGAGGTCTTTGGCAGTGGATGCCTTAACAATCTGAGTCGGCACAATTCCATGCTGCTCATTGTATAGCATCTGCTTGGCCCTGCGACGTTCCGTTTCATCAATTGTACGCTGCATG
This sequence comes from uncultured Porphyromonadaceae bacterium, assembly GCA_905212215.1. Classification (GTDB taxonomy): domain Bacteria; phylum Bacteroidota; class Bacteroidia; order Bacteroidales; family Muribaculaceae; genus Lepagella. The sequence continues at coordinate 1,161 of CAJMDR010000017.1, read as the reverse complement.
GAATCGGTAATTTTGTCGGCATACATTATCACCTTTCCGTTAACATTACGTGCCGCTCTGCCGGCAGTCTGCGTCAAAGAGCGATGGTTACGCAGGAATCCCTCTTTGTCAGCATCAAGAATGGCCACCAGACTTACCTCGGGTAGGTCAAGTCCTTCGCGCAGAAGGTTAACACCCACAATAACATCGTAATTGCCGGTTCTCAGGTCGTCGAGAATACTGATTCTTTCCAGAGTATCGACGCCACTATGGATATATGCACTGCTCACACCCCATTTAATGAGATGAGTGTTAAGTTCCTCAGCCATGCGCTTTGTGAGAGTGGTGACAAGAGTGCGCTCACCCTTTTCTGTACATTTCTGAATCTCCTCTAACAGGTCATCTATCTGATTCATGGAAGGACGCACTTCAATCTCCGGATCAAGCAATCCGGTAGGACGAATCACCTGCTCAGTAACTACGCCGCCGCAACGCTGTAACTCATAGTCTGCCGGAGTGGCGCTGACGAAAATTGTCTGAGGGGTAAGGCGCTCAAATTCCGGGAACTTAAGAGGTCTGTTATCAAGCGCAGCTTCAAGCCGGAATCCATATTCCACAAGATTCAGCTTACGACTCAGGTCACCTCCATACATTGCCCTCAACTGAGGTACCGTTACATGGCTTTCATCAATGATAGTAAGGAAGTCCTTGGGGAAATAGTCAAGCAGGCAGAAAGGCCTCATGCCGGGCGCTCTGCCGTCGAAATAGCGGGAATAGTTCTCAATACCGGAACAATGTCCCAACTCCTTTATCATCTCCAGGTCATAGTTCACACGCTCGGTGAGACGGTTAGCCTCCAACTCCTTGCCCTGTTTACGGAAAGCCTCGCTCTGTGTGCCTAAATCAAGAGCAATCTGGTCGATGGCCGATGCAGTACGTTCTTTACTGGCAACGAAAATATTGGCGGGATATATGTTGAAACCTTCCAGAGTAGTAAGAACACCTCCGGAATGTGGGTCTATTGTCTGAATCTTTTCTATCTCGTCACCCCAGAAAATCACTCTTAGCTGAATTTCCTCAAACGAGAGCATGACATCCACAGTGTCGCCTTTCACTCTGAATCGGCCAGGTTTAAGCTCTACATCAGAGCGAGAATAGAGGGAATCTACAAGCTGCCGGAGG
>CAJMDR010000016.1 GCA_905212215.1 uncultured Porphyromonadaceae bacterium | reverse complement strand
CCTTACGGCATTGCTGAATTTCTATGTCTATCTCATGCTTGGCATTGATTTCGACAGTTTCTCTCCCCAGGGCGGGCAGCCTTATTTCGAGAAAGCTTCGGCTGTAGTGCAGATGGCCCAGTCAAGCGGTGAGATAGGCTGGAAAGCTTTCGAGGACAATAAGAATCGTGCGGCGTTGCTAAATGTCTTCACCGACAACAACACATCAGGTTACCGTAACTTGTTGTACAACTACCACAGAAAAGGTCTTGACGAGATGGTGACAGCACCCGACAAAGGCAGAGCGTCCATTACGCAGAGCCTTAACGAGATTGCCAAGATTTACAATGTAGCGCCCATGTCCGTGGCATTGAGTATGTTCCGTGACACGAAGATGGACGAACTTGTGAACGTTTATTCCAAAGCGCCGCAGACAGAGCGTGAAGGAGTTGTCAAATTGCTTGAACCCATTTATCCGGCTGATCAGGAAAGACTCGGAAAAATAAAGAATCCTCCTGAGGTACGGTAATCCAAAAATCTGAAATATGCTCGCCTCTCTACATATCTCCAACTATGCACTTATTGACAGCCTTGATGTGGATTTCAGCTCAGGGCTGAGTATCATTACCGGTGAAACTGGAGCCGGCAAGTCTATAATTCTTGGCGCCATAGACTTGCTTCGCGGACGCCGTGCGGATTCCTCTTCCTTGCGTGACAAGAGCGTTAAGGCTGTGGTTGAGGCTGAATTCAATATTTCCGACAACGATGGGGTGCGTCGTTGGCTTACTTTACAGGACTTTGATGTACCCGTTGACGGTGTTCTTACTCTGCGCAGGGAAATATCTCCTACAGGCCGTTCAAGAGCATTTATTAACGACTCCCCCGCCAACCTACAGAGCATGCAGGAAATCACCCTGATGCTTCTTGATATTCATTCTCAGCATCAGACGCAGCAGCTTGCTAATCCCCGCATACGTCTCTCCATGATAGATTCCCTTGCCGAGGACAAGGCTCCTTTGACAAGATATGTTAAGGCATTTGAGGCATATCGCAATACCTTTAAGCGTCTTGAGGCCCTGAAGAAAAATATGGAACTCACGGAAGAGCGTCGCAGTAAGCTTGAGGAGCAATATGCAATGCTCAAGGAACTGGCTCCTAAACCGGGAGAGCAGAAAGAACTTGAAGCTTTATATGACTTACAAAGCCGAGCCAATCAGTTAAAAGAACAAATGGGCAACGTCCGCCAGGCATTGGATGGTTATAGTCAGTCAGCCCGGTCACAGATAGAGGAATCTCTGTCCATCCTACGTCGTATGCATATTCCTGCATTGGAAACGAAGAATGATGGAAGCGATGAGGAACCTATTATTCAACGACTTGAATCGCTTCTAATAGAGCTGAAGGATATCAATGCCGAACTGGAAGATATGGACGGAGACATTGACGATGACCCCCGTCAGCTCATGATAACGGAGAAACGTCTTGATGCCCTTTATCAGGCACAGATGACATTTAAGGAAAAAGATCCGGAACGGCTTCCGATATTGTTGAAGGAACTAAAGGAAGAGCTGGATAATACTGAAGACCCGGCGGTGATGCTTCCCTCCTTAAAGCTTGAGTTGAAGCAATGCGCCGTCGAGCTGAAACAGGCAGCTATAGAATTAACTCAGCAACGCACCGAAAACGCACGCATTTTCTCAGAGCAATTACAGGAGAAAGCAAGATCATTAGGTCTGCCGAACCTGAAGTTCGAGGCAAGGATCGCTCCTGTGAAGTTATACAGTCGTGGCGCCGACCTTGTAGAGTTCTTATGTGCCTTCAATAAGAACCAGAGCTTTATGCCTCTTGAACAGACTGCTTCAGGCGGCGAGGCATCACGTCTTATGCTTGCAATGAAAGCTATAGTTGCCGGTAAATTGCAGTTGCCCACCTTGATTTTTGACGAAATAGACACCGGAATCTCCGGCGAGATAGCATCTCTGGCAGGAAAAATGATGCGCGACATAGCATCCAGTATCCAGGTGCTTACTATTACCCATCTGCCTCAGGTGGCGGCATGCGGTAACAGTAACTATAAAGTATACAAAGAAGATACAGAGAAAGAGACACTTACTCGCATTCGTTGCCTTGATAACGAAGAGAGAAGGTATGAGATAGCAAAAATGCTTTCCGGATCAGAGGTGGACGAAGCTGCATTGAGCAACGCTGATTCTCTGTTGCGCCAGTTCCCGTGAATTCATAAACTCTTAAACATGTAATGGAGCATTTATCATCTGCTTTAATACATGCTTGAGATTTGTAAACCTATCTAAGAACAGACAACCATGGATAAATCACAGTATATTTTTGGTCTTCGCGCTGTTATCGAAGCCATTGAAGCAGGTCGCGAGATAGACAAGATTCTTCTTCGTAAAGGATTGCAGGGCGATCTGGCCAAGGAATTGCTCACTCTTATCAAGGCTCATGACCTACCTATGCAATGGGTGCCCGTTGAAAAGCTCAACCGAATAACCATGCGTAATCATCAGGGTGCCATAGCCTTGTTGTCGGCCGTTACATATTTTCCTCTTGATCAGGTAATTTCGCAGACCTACGAGGATGGTGGAGTTCCATTGATAATGGTACTTGACAGCATAACCGACACACGTAATTTCGGAGCCATAGCAAGAACAGCGGAATGTGCCGGCGTCACCGCCATTGTAATTCCCGATAAAGGGAGTGTTTCAGTAAATGCGGATGCAGTAAAAACTTCTGCGGGAGCACTTCTCACCTTGCCGGTTTGCCGTGTGCGTTCTTTGCCGGAAGCACTTAAATTCATGAGCGAGAGCGGACTTCAGATAATAGGGGCTTCTGAGAAAGCTACAGAGTCGTTTACAGAACCGGACTATACACATCCGACAGCCATTGTGATGGGTGCGGAAGACACCGGTATCTCTACCCCTGTAATAAAACAATGCAGTACTCTTGTTTCCATTCCCATCCTTGGAAGTATCGGCTCACTGAATGTTTCCGTGGCTGCCGGAGTCATGCTGTATCAAGCTGTAGTACAACGCATGGAAGCAGGCATAAGACCTCAGTAATAGAACAGAAACCGGCTTGTAATGCCTGTTTGCACACTTTGGGAATAATAGTTAACTTTGCATTAAAATCAGAACGAAGAGCCTTTGCTCTCTAATCCGATTGCAAAAAGAAGAACTATGATAAATCGTGTACTGATAAGGATAAAGGTAATACAGATGCTTTATTCCTATCTGCTCACCGAGAAGCATTTCTCGCTGGAGCCGCAGCCATCGCAGCCCACCAAGGAGAAACGCTTTGCATACAAACTATATCTCGATACCCTCGCGCTTATGGTGGAATTGGCACACACCGTGGGCAAGAGAAATAAAATGGCTGACAACCGTTTTATAGCTGCGTTGGCCAATACTGATCGTATTAAAGCTACTCTGGCTAAGCGCAGCCATGGTGAATTATATGAATTCAAGGAGCTGATTCCCGAGTTGGCGGAGAAAATTAAAGCTTCGGGTATCTACAAGCTGTATGTAAAGGATAATGGCGCTGACACTTTGGCTGCCGACGTGAAGGTATGGAAAGAACTGTACGATCATATAATTCTTTCTGACAGTTCGTTCAATGCTACAGTCATGCGTTATGAAAACTACTCTCCCCGTGGCATGGAGCGCATGAAAGAACTCATGGAAACTACTTTCGGTAATTTCATGACCTCACACGGCGGAATACGCGAAGCTTTAATACAACTTCGTGAAAGCCTTGATAAATCCAGAGAACTTTACTTCCGCCTTTTGCTTTTGCCTGTTGCTATAACCGATCTGCGGATGCGACGCATAGAGGCTGGTAAAGCAAAGAGAATTCCTACGGAAGAAGATGTCAATCCTGATATGAGGCTGGTGGAAAGCCCGCTCATTGAAAGGATAAAGGAGAATGTGGAGATACAGGAATATGCCGAGAAAAACGGCATAGACTGGTACGCTGAATCACCGCGTCTGATAGAAACTCTTCTTGACGATGTCATGGTAAGCGAGGCGTATGCGGAGTACAAGAATACACAGCCTGATGCAAAAGCCGATTATGCCTTCTGGAAGAAAGTGCTGATGGAAATTGTCACTACCAACGAGGCTTTTCTTGAGGAAATGGAAAGCAAGTCTGTTTTCTGGAATGATGACATTGACATTATGCTGGAATTCGACATCAAGACTCTGCGTCGTTTTGAGGAAGGTATGGGCCAGAATGCCGTTCTCTCCATGTACAAAGACCATGAGGACGAAGTATTCGGCAAAGAACTGTTTACTTATGTAGTAAACAATAAGGACGAATACCGGGCCATGATAGCGGAATGCCTTGACAATAAGGCATGGGATTCGGAACGTCTTGCTTATATGGATGTCATTATAATAATGACAGCAATTGCCGAGATGTTGAATTTCCCCTCCATACCACTGAAAGTGACTCTTAACGAGTACATAGAGATGGCGAAGGCTTATTCAACCTCGAAGAGTGGTGTGTTCGTTAACGGACTCATCGGTGTGATAGTTGCGAAACTGCGTCGCGAAGGGAAACTGATGAAGACGGATGTCAACCTGAAAAGGGTTGACCGAAGGAATACCATGATGTAAGAAGCGTTTATAAACCATAAAAAATAAAAACACCATATTATGCAAATACTTAGTTTGATACTTGCCCAGAGTCAGGGTGGCGGAATGTCCGGAATCTTCATGATTGTGGCGATGATTGTGATATTCTATTTCTTCATGATTCGCCCGCAGCAGAAGAAACAGAAGGAAATCAAACGTCAGCGTGAGGCTATGGCCAAAGGTGACAAAGTAGTTACCGCGGGCGGCATCCACGGACGCATAACCGCAGACAAGGATACATATATGCTGGTTGAGATTGCCCCCGGCGTAAACATCCGAGTGGACAAGGCATCGCTCTATCCTGAGCCTGAAGCAGTACCTGCCAAGTCTAAGGAGAATGCTTCCAAATCCACCAAAAAGAATCAGAAAGAAGAAGAGGTAGAGGAAGTCACTGTAGAAGAAGTGGATGAGAAATAATCAATAGCCAAAAATCGGCTCATGGAATTGATGGGCTGACAATCACCCCTGATGGGTAACAGGCTTGCCAAAGCAAAAGATGAGTGGAGCCGGATGCGCAATTCGTCCGGTTTCCGCAATCTTTTGCTATTTTTGCTATTTGTAATAATAGCAGCATTGTTCTGGGTGGTTATGGCTATGAACGATGCCGCACAGGTAAACCTTGATGTCAATGTCCGAATTGTAGGCAAGCCGGATTCACTTACATTCATCAATCTTCCTCCGGCAAAAGTACATGTAACAGTCCGCGATAAAGGAACTTCGTTGATACGCTCTGCTTTTGCACGGAATCCTGTCGTCCAGTTTAATTTCAGTGAATATGCGGCAGACGGTGTGCTGAAGCTTTCCGCATCGGACATATATTCGGCACTCAGGACTCGCTTCGGACAAGGAGCGCAGCTGACATCGCTTTCTGTTGATTCTATCAAACTGACTTATACAGCACTCCCTCCCAAAACGGTACCTGTGGAGATAGAATCCAATCTCAGCGCAGCATTGGGATACATTGTGGAGAGCAATCTTACTCCCAGCCGCAAGTTTGTAAAGGTGTATTCCACTTCACAAGTACAGCTTGACACTTTGCAGCGAGTACATACCATAGTAATAAGGAAGAGCAATCTTTCAAAGACCACGAACTTCAAGACTACTTTCCAGCCTATCAGCGGAGTACGCATAGTTCCTTCATCCATAGTTGTTACAGTACCGGTGGAGGCCTTGGTGAGCAAGCAAATGAAAGTAGAGGTACAGCCTGTGAATGTACCCGAAGGAGAAAATATTTCTCTCTTCCCATCTATGGTAACAGTAGACGCATTCGTGCCGATGAGCCGTTTCAACGATGTCTGGGAAGGTATGGTGCTTCAAGTGGATTATAATGACATAGTCGCCTCTTCTGGTGTGAAACGTCTGCCTGTAAAGATTGTCGATACTCCTAAGTTCGTGCTGGATGCTAAGGTGACACCTTCGGCGGTTGAATATATCCTTGTCAAATGACGGACTGCAGAATATACATAACTGGCATAACCGGAGGCATAGGAGCTGGGAAAAGCATCGTCAGCCGATTGTTGCGACTGAAAGGTTACTGTGTCTATGATTGTGATTATGACGCCAAAAGACTGATGAACTCGGATGCCGGACTTCAGAATACTCTGAGAAATGTGTTTGGCAGCGATATAATCCAGCTTTCTGGCAACATAGATCGTGCTGCTTTAGGAGCATTGGTATTCAGTAAGCCTGAACTGCTTGAAAAACTCAATTCCATAGTGCATCCGGCAGTGAAAAATGACTTGCTTTTATGGGCAGCAAATCATGCGAAAAGTCAGCAGCCTCTTTTTGTTGAGAGTGCTATACTTGCCTCTTCGGGAATTTCTGACTGCTGTAATGATGTATGGTATGTCGATGCCCCACAGGAGGCTCGTATAAGGCGTGTGATGGCTCGAAATTCCCTGAATGAGGAAACTGTAAGAGAAAGAATAAAAGCTCAGGAGAGGGAAGCTGAGAGGCTTTATGATTCAGACTTGAGAATCAATTCTTTCTGTAATGATAAAGATACTTCTCTCCTTGATACTGTTAACCGTTTACTTGAAAACTTCAACCAACAATATAACCAATGTTGAAAAAAATATTAGCCATAACAGGTCGCCCCGGCCTGTTTGAAATAAAGGCGCAGGGGAAGAACATGATACTGGTGGAAGACATTACCAGCCACAAACGCTTTCCGGCTTCTGCCCGCGACAAGATAGTAGCCTTGGGCGACATTTCCATGTACACTGATGCCGGAGACACTCCCTTAGGCGAGATTCTGGATCGTGTATACGCGCATTTCGAAGGTAAGCCCATTGATGTGAAAGGGCTGCAGGCAGAGAAAAAACTGGCAGAGACCTTTGGTGAGATAGTTCCCGACTTCGACCGTAACCGCGTTTACGATAGCGATATACGCAAACTCTTCAGCTGGTACAATCTCCTTCTTGGTGCAGGCTTCACAAAGTTCGCCAATAAGGATGAGGAAGAAGAGAAAGAAGAGGAAAAAGCAGAAGAAACCAAGTAAAGCCTTTTCTTAGCTTCAAACCATAAAAACCGGACATAACTATTACAAGTTACGTCCGGTTTTCGTATCGATTCAACGGTAATAATAAACCGTTCTTCTATCAGTCTTTGGTCAAAGGAACAGCGCAGTAGAACTTTTTCTGTGAGTTCGGCTGCAGACCGGTTATCCACATTACCTGTTCTGAGTTCTCATCGTTGAGGATTGTGCGGTAAGCATTCTTGAAGTCCTGTTCGCTGCGGATAGGCATTTCATTCACTGTGAGTATTACAGCGCCTTTTTTTACACCCTGCTGCGCAAGGAGACTTCCGGCTTTTACTTCCGTTATCTTTATACCGTAAGTTACATTCAGTTTCTTCTTTTCTGCATCTGTGAGAGGTTCGAACTTGGCGCCCAATACCTCGTATTCGTTGCGGACTGTCACAGTTGCTTTGCCATGAGAGTCTTTGAGTGTAGCCGAACGAGTGACAAGCTTATTGTTATGGTAGTATTTCACCGTAACTGCATCACCGGGACGAAGGGTGGAGAGGCGTTCCTGCAATTCGGGGAAAGTGTGGATGGATGCATTGTTGATGCCTACAATCACATCGTTCTTCTGTAGACCCAGGTCAGCGCCGGTACTACCCTCTTCCACTTCAGCAACTACAACACCATTGGTTGTTGCTGTAATGTCCAGTTCTTTTGCCAAAGCTGCGTCAAGCTGACGGCAGGCAATACCTAACATGCCACGCTGAACGCTGCCATAGGTGCGGATATCTGTGATGACCTTGCTGACAATAGATGTCGGTATGGCGAACGAGTAGCCTGTGTATGAGCCTGTTCGGGAATAAATGGCGGCGTTGATGCCAATCAGTTCACCCTGAAGGTTCACCAAAGCACCTCCCGAGTTGCCGGGATTGATTGCCGCGTCAGTCTGGAGATAGCTTTCGATGCCCATCTTTCCGGAGCGCTGACGACCACCGTCCAAGGCACGGCCTTTGGCACTGATAATGCCAGCGGTAACAGTGGAGTTGAGTCCGAAAGGGTTGCCTACGGCAAGTACCCACTGCCCTATCTTGGTATTGTCGGAGTTACCGAACACTATGGGTTGCAGATCTGTGGCTTCTATTTTGATGAGTGCGAGGGCGGTTGCCTCGTCGCTGCCAACGACTGTAGCGGTATATGTAGAGTTGTCATTGAGAAGTACCTCGAGTTTCTCGGCACCATCTATTACATGATGGTTGGTCACGATGTAGCCATCGGCAGAAACTATTACGCCGCTACCCGTTCCGGTAGGCTGCATTTCCTGCTTGGGCTGTTTTTGCTGCTTACGGGGTTGCTGCGGTTGCTGCGGCATTCCGAAACCAAAGAAGTCGAAGAAGTCTCCGAAAGGATTGCCATAGAATTGTTGGCGTGGAGTCTCATAACTCTGTATGCACACCACCGAGTTGACGGTTTTTTCGGCCGCTACAGTGAAATCAGTTTCAAACGAAGGAGTGGAGGCTGTCTTCAGGAACTGATAGTCCTGTGCATAGGCAGTAACTCCTAAGGAGGCTACCGCTGCGATTGCGCCAAAACATAGGCGGCAGAAAATGTTACTTTTCATATATTCTGGTTTTCTGTTTACGCTTTTGTATATAATGACAAATGGAGTGCCAATATTACACTCTGAGTTGGAAACGCTCCCGAATTTAGGAAAGTTTAATATATGGTACGACCATATGCTAACAATTCATAAAATTGTTGGCATTTCATGTGCTTTGTGGTAAAAGTCAGAAGGATATGCCGAATGCTATCTGAGCGAAATCGACATGGTTGATCTCCAGTTTGAGATCATTTACCGTATGCTCGTTGATGTGATAGAACCCATAGGCGAGCATTATATAAGATGTGAGGAAACGGGTCCGTTTCAGGACCATGCCGCATCCTGTGGACAGGAGGAATCCGCCTTTACTGTCGGATGAAGAAAGTGTGTTGAATGAATATCCAACCTTTAGATTGAAGAAGAAATTAGATGGCTTTGAGCGGAAAGAAGTGCGTAAGACGCCGTAAAATGGAATAAAAGTATTGCTGTTGCCAATTGAGCGTTGCACACCAAAACCTATGCCTATTAGCTGGAAAATCTTATTTCTGTATCCGCAGTTCAGATTGACATCGAAAGTGGTCAGATTGTGGCTTGTGAGGTCAATGGATGAACCTACCTCTGCACCCCATGAAAAATGTCGTGCAGCCCTTACAGGCCTTTCGGCTTCGGGGAACAGGGCACCCATTTCATTTTCCTCAATGACTTCTGTTTCCACTTCTGTCTGATCCGGAGTATTCTGTACGGAATCAAGTACAGCGGCTTTGGAATAGAGGGAGAAGAAGAAAACAAATCCGATGGCCAATATCTTGCCAAGGGAACAGGTAAGTCTATCGGTCATCGGAATTGATCTATTAATAGGTACAGTAGAATTTATTCGCCAAGATAGCTCTTGAGCAATCGGCTTCTCTGCCCTTTCAGTTTACGAATTGATTTTTCCTTGATCTGGCGCACACGTTCGCGTGTGAGATCGAATTTGGCACCAATTTCTTCAAGTGTCATTTCCTGACAACCGATCCCGAAGAACATCTTCAGGATGTCGCGTTCGCGTTCACCGAGTTGTTGCAAAGCGCGATCCACTTCTTTGGCTAGGGATTCCTGATTAAGGTTGGTGTCGGCCATAGGAGAGTCATCGTTCACCAGTACATCGAGCAGGCTGTTCTCTTCGCCCTCTACGAAAGGAGCATCGACAGAAATATGTCGTCCTGAGACTTTTAAAGTATCGGCCACCTTTTCGGGAGCTAAGTCAAGTCTCTCTGCCAATTCCTCTGCGCTCGGACGACGTTCGTTTTCCTGTTCGAATTTAGAAAGCTCTTTGTTGATTTTATTCAACGAACCAACCTGGTTCAGCGGCAGACGTACTATTCGGCTCTGTTCTGCGAGAGCTTGAAGAATAGACTGGCGTATCCACCATACTGCATAGCTGATGAATTTGAAACCTCTTGTCTCGTCAAATTTCTGAGCTGCTCTTATAAGCCCCAGATTCCCTTCGTTGATAAGGTCAGGGAGGCTGAGTCCTTGATTCTGGTATTGTTTGGCCACAGACACCACAAACCTCAGATTGGCACGGGTGAGCTGATCCAGGGCTTTGTGGTCGCCCTTGCGTATGCGTTGCGCAAGTTCTACCTCTTCCTGTACTGTGATGAGCTCTTCCCGGCCTATTTCCTGAAGATATTTATCGAGAGACGCGCTCTCGCGGTTTGTGATGGATTTGGTTATCTTTAGTTGTCGCATAGATGCTGTCCAAAAATTACTGCAAAATTAATAATAAAACTATTTCAGTGCAAATTTAGTATCTGAGATACCTTAAAAATTCTTCAACAAACAAGTGGAATTTTCAGATTTAGGAAACGGGAATTTAAGGGTTTGTATTGTTTTATCCCTCTTCCGGTCTCTTTCCCCCGGAATAATTTCAGGGCAAAAAAGGAATAATCCAAAGTGCGCAAGCAGGTCAAATTATCATACTTATAACAAAGAACCGGCCGGGAAGTTCCCACATCCCGACCGGTTTATTGTTATAAAAACAATCAGATAATAAAATAATACTTTAAGAATTTAACCCAACAGAGTCAAAATTGGATTTTATCTTCTACATATCTAGTCAAAGTCTGAACAAATGTTATTTGATCATGACTTTGGCAGTCTTACCGTTGCAGTACAGAATATAGATTCCGCTCTGGGGCACTTCTATTCTGCGTGCCTGACCGGTGTAGATGCAGTTTCCTGTTACGGAATATACGGCAACCTGTCCTTCTCCTCTGAACTCGATAGCACCTTCTTCGAGGGTGTATTCGATGTCGTTGTTGTCATTGGAGATTGTCGTAACGCTTTGAGTAGGATTGAACTCTCTCCAGTTCTTGAACAGACGCCATATTTTGGCAGACTTGTAGACATTGAGTGTTCCGGTGGGAACATCTACCAGTGCTTTGTTGTGAACGTTGGTCATGAAAATACCGTTGGAATCACATTCCGCGGGAACGGAGTTGTTGCACTGGATATAGGTTATTACGTTCTGTCCCAGGAATGCGTCAGCTTCTATCTTGCTCAGCTTGGCACCCAAGATAAGTGTGTCGATTTTGCCCTGTATCATGGGATTGTTGGCAGTACGGAAAGCTCCAGTCTCTATTGTTTCAACCTTATCAGGAACTACAACTTTGGTCAGGCCGAAGCATTGTGCGAAAGAATTGTATCCGATTTTATTCGCATTTTTCGGAATGTTGACTTTGGCGAGCTTCTGGCAGTTGAAGAATGTGCCGGGAGCTACAGAGTCCAATTCATCGGGCATGACTGCGCTTTCAAGGTTTGCACATGCTGAGAAGACACCGCCGTCCATACCTGTAACAGTTGCGGGTATTTCGATTTTTGAAATAGAGCTGCTGGCGAAACACTCCAAAGGAAGATAAGAAACTCCGGCAGGAATGGTCATGCGGAGAAGGCCTGCTCCATAGAATGAACGTTCTCCGAAAGACTCCATATCATCAGGAAGAGGTATATCCTTGACATTGAGGCAGCGGTAGAAAGCATTGGGGCCTATATGTTTCACGCCTCTGGGCATGTTGAAGATTTCGTCGGTATGACCGCCGGGGACTATCAACAGAGTGGTGATGTCCTTGTCGTAGATGCAGCCATTTATGCTGGCGAACTTCTTGTTGGCGTTCGCGATGTCGATACGTTTCAGGTTAGAACAGTTCTGGAATGCAGTGGGGAAAATAGTGTCCACGCTTGCTTGCAGACTCAGAGTCTGCATACGGGCATTACCGAAAGCATAGTCACCGATGTAGCGGAGATTGCGGGCACTGCTGAAGTTCAGGTTCACTGGTCCTGTTGCGTATGATCCCACACCCGAAAGAGCGGCTGAATCCAGATGCTGGAGGTTATAGCCGAATTCCATGTTCATGAGGTGTGTACAGCTGGAGAAGCCGCAGGGACCTATGTTGCGGATGCTTGTCGCACGTTTGAATTCCTCGATTTTCTGGCAGTTCTGGAAAGCTCCCTCACCTATGTCCACCGTAGTATAGGAGAACTGAAAGCTGGTCAGGCGGTCGAGATATGCACATGCAAATTTCTCTATGTATGATACGCCCGAAGGACAGGTATATCCCCCATCCACCATCTTGTAGCATGGGAAAGCAAACAGAGTCTTGCCGTCTTTTGAGAAAACTACACCGTCCACACTTTTCCAATACGGGTTGTTGTCAGCGACTTTGAAAGCCACCATTTTGTGCGAGTATCCCAAGGCACCGGGAGCCAATGCCCGCAAGGATGCCGGCAGACGGAGGGTGTCGCTCATCTGGTTCATGTAGCCGAGGCCACCGAATCCTACAGAGTCCAGTCCCTCTTCTATGGTGAGCTTATTAAGGCCGGAGAAGTAGAAACATTCGTTCTCTAACACACGTAGGGATGAAGGAAGAACGAGTGACTTGAGGCTGCTGGTCGAACCGAAGGCGAAAGAACCGATACGGGTTATGGTGTTAGGAAGGGTGATGGCGTTTACGCTTGACCCCCTGAAACAGTTCTCTCCGATTTCGTTTACTGTGTAGGTTGTACCATTGATGTTAACAGTCGAAGGTACAGTGTACGCTCCTTTGTAAGGATTTGAGTTGTTGAGACTGGCAGGGTCGCGAACAACTTTGACTGTGTTTGTACCGTTGACTTCGTACCATAGATCGCCCACTTTTACGGGAGCGCCCATTGTGGTCATAGCCAACAGGCAGCTTAAGCTAAGGATAAATTTTCTCATAAGCTATTAGAGTTTGGTTGTTATTCGTTGTTTCTGAAGCAAAGTTAGCCGACAAAAAAGCATCAGGCTTGGCAAATTCATGAAACGGCACCTGATATTGACTTAAATCATGTGCAGATTCATGAATCCGCTCTTGAAGAGCTCTGTTTTCGTAAATTACGTTGTCGTATCGTCAGGAAGCAGACAGTTAAAATATAGTCATTTTTTATTGAACAGTCAGATTCTTCTTTTGGTCTTCCTGAGCTAATTTGCGATATTCGGAGGGTGATAGACCTGAGAATTACTTGAACCAGAACGAGAAGCCGCTACGTGACTTGAATCCCACAGACTCGGCTATACCTTCTATGGAATAGAAAGCATAATCTCCGTTGTTGCTGAGTCGCACCATGGCCTCCCTGATACGTATCTGATTCACGTAGGTGGAGAAGTTACAGCCGAAAAGTTCATTGATAATCTGGCTGATGTATTTGGGATGGCTGTCTACTATCTCTGCCAATTTTGAAAGAGTAAAATCAGAATTGAAGAAAGATCCGTTGCGGGCAGCTTCTTTGATGCGTTCTGCAAGCTTTTGTTTGACTTCTTCATCCAGTTTGGAACCCTGATATTTGGTAGATACCTCGGATTCCGGCTCTATTCCGTTATCTTCTATGCTCTTGTCTTCGACTGGAATTTTTCTGTCGGCAGGACGCCAATCTTCATCGGTGAGACTCTGTTGAAGCTGGAAATAAAGTTTCTCCGAACGACGTTTAAGTTCGCTGTTCTTCCTCTTTATAAGATATAGGGAAAAAAGGATGGTTACAATTATAACGCCGCACAAAAGCAGCATCCAGAATTGGAAAGTACGCTGAGATTCCGCTCTGCCGAGATCCTGCTGTAGCTTGTTTCTTTCAGCATTGAAGCTAATCTGTTCGAAGTTCAGCAGATAGCGGCTGTTCATGACAGAGTCTTTGAGGGCAAGATAATGACTGTTTGTCTCTTCCGCCTCTTTTTCCTGACCATTCAACCGGTTGACACTTGTCAAAGCAGCAAGCAAGCCTACTCTGACATCATTAATGTCATATAGATAAGTAATGTGTAAAGCAGAGTCAAGTGTGGCAATAGCTGCATTGTAATTTTTCATCATCTTCTCCACACGGCTTCTCTTCAGAAAACTCGCGGCAAGATAACGACTGTTCTCAACATCCCTCGGCAGTACTTTTATAAGTTTGTTGAATTTGTCCCATGCCGATGGAAGCTGATTTTTCTCAATGGCCCTCGTTCCTTCAAAAATCAAAAGTGAAACATCGCGCCGCCACATTTCAGGCTCCTTGAGTTTATAGAGAATGTTGGCCTCGTTGCTGATACTATCTATGTTTTTGCGCACCCTGTATATGCTGACAAGATTGTCAAAGGCACGATGCATGGTGCGGTAATCTTTGGCTTTGTATGATTGTATGAATGCCTTGCGGAGCATATTCGACGCCTTCTGGTCATACTGGTCCTCATCGGTACTCATGGCAAATGTCATATAAACACAGCCGTATGAATAGTTTAGCTTGTTGTCCTGAAGATGATATTTATTCACTATCTCTTTCTTCTGCCATCTGAAGGTCATCGAGAGCATGCAGGAAATTGCATGAACCGAAGAACTGTGTCTGCCAACGCTGATAATACCCTTCAAGGCATAACTCAGCCTCTTTGTCATCCATATCAGGTTTGTATCTGGAAGCAACTATTGAATAACATGCCATTGCGCTATCAAGACGATGACGGATGTCGCGGTAATAATCGCCCATCTTGAGCAGTTTACGGGAACCTATATTACTTAACGACTTGTAATTGTCGGCAAAGGAGGCTGCAGATACCGGATTAGCTCCAGTCATGCGTGGTGCGGACATCGCCGTAACTGCCGTTATACATATAAGTATAAGAGTCAGACAAAGTCGTAACAGTGAAAACGTTCTACTGTTAGTACGATTATTGGGGATAATCCTAAATATTGGGGATAATCTTAAATAGATGTTTCAGTATTTCCATATGCAAAAGTAATAATTATTTTGCACGTTCCAAATTCTTTGAACGGAAATTTCACTATGAAGTTGTTTCAACTTATTTACGAATTTCAAAAATGATGAAGTTGAGTTAATATTTCATTCTCTTTGTCAATCTTCAGCCATCTATCCGGCGTATTTTCATCCCCTC
>CAJMDR010000015.1 GCA_905212215.1 uncultured Porphyromonadaceae bacterium | reverse complement strand
GAGCGGCTCGTTCCTCGTCGCTGCGCAGGTCAATATGGATTTCGGAACAAGGGCCGCAGGGACCTGTCTCGCCCATTTCCCAGAAATTATCATGACGGTTGCCGTTGATGATATGGTCTTTGGGAAGATGTTTCTCCCACAGTGATGCCGCTTCCTCGTCACGGCCGAGGTTGTCGGGAGCGTAACCCTCGAAAACGGTGGCATACAGCCGTGAAGGATCAAGACCCAGACGGTCTACGAGAAACTCAAAGGCCCAGTCAATGGCCTCGGCCTTGAAATAGTCTCCGAACGACCAGTTGCCGAGCATCTCGAACATTGTATGGTGGTAAGTGTCGTGTCCTACTTCCTCCAGATCGTTGTGCTTTCCGCTGACTCGCAGGCACTTCTGCGAGTCGGCTACACGACTCTTGGTAATCGGTCTGTTACCAAGGATGACATCCTTGAACTGGTTCATTCCCGCGTTGGTGAACATCAACGTGGGGTCATCTTTTATCACCATCGGTGCCGAGGGCACTATCTCGTGGGCTTTGGAACGGAAATATTCTTTGAAAGCCTCTCTTGTCTGGGTTGAAGTAAGCATTACTCAGGTTAGTTGCAAAATCAAGCGCAAAATTAATGATTTTTTCCTACCTTTGCAAAATAAAAGCATGAGCAGGCAAATCACATACCGCTATAACCCGGAGACAGACAGCTACGAGCGCATCTACCGTTCGCTTGGAGGTCGTATTGTCTCTTTGGCCATATATTTATTATTTGGTATAGTATTAGGTGCTCTTTTGTTCTTTTTCGTGTTTTTTGTGTTCGATTCACCCACAGAAGAGAACCTTCGTCGCGAGAATGCCCAGCTTCGTCTTCAATACAATACAATGAACCGCCGTCTGGATGCTTCTTTAAAGATAATGGAAGCAATCCGTCAACGCGATGATAACTATTATCGCGTGTTGATGCAGATGGATCCTCTCACCGACACCCAGCGCTTTGCCGGTCTTGACAACGAGAACCGCTACCAGCAATTACAGCGACTACCGGATGCCGCTATGCTTGTGGAATTGTCGAAAGGTCTTGACATGCTTGACAGGCAATTATATGTCCAGTCACGCAGTTTCGATGAACTGCGCAATGCAGCAATGCACCGTCAGGACAGACTGCGTCATACTCCCGCTGTTTTGCCGGTCAGTGTCAAGAACTATAAAGTTGCATCTGGCTATGGTTATCGTATAGATCCTATCTACGGTACAAAGGATTTCCATGCGGGCATAGACTTGACCGGAAAGACTGGAGAACCGGTATCGGCCACTGCAGACGGCGTAGTAGCGGAAGCAGGCTGGAAGGGAGGAATGGGATATTGTGTAGAAATAGACCACGGATATAATTATCGAACTGTATATGCGCACATGAATTCTGTGGCGGTCAGCCGGGGACAACGTGTACAACGCGGTAACAGAATAGGGGAGATAGGAAGCACAGGAAAATCCATAGCGCCTCATCTACATTATGAGGTACTATATAAGGATGAACCTCAGAATCCTGTCAATTACTGGTTTTTGGATATGACGCCGGAGGAATATGATGCCATGATACGTCAGGCAGGAAATGCGGGAAACGTGATGGACTGAAAATTAGATGATCATGGATAAACCACTTTTAGGAAAGCAATACTATAAGATAAAGGATGTTGCCGAGATGTTGGGAGTGCAGCAGTCCACTCTCCGTTTTTGGGAAAAGGAGTTCAGTTGCCTCAATCCTCGGCGTAGTGCCAGTAATGTGCGCTATTATACTCCTGCCGACATAGATATGCTTCGGGAAATCAGTTATCTTGTCCGTGACCGTGGTCTGAAATTAGAGTCAGCCAAAGAACAGATGCGACTTAACAGAGGTAATGTCAGCCGTAGACTGCGTGCTCTTGACAGGCTCGAGAATGTGCGAAACAGTCTCGAGAATCTGCTGAAAAGCCTTTCGGTACGGGTTCAGGCACTCAATATAAAAGAAGAAGAGATAAAAGAAGAAGAGACAACCGATGGAAAAGAATTATAAGGATGTGGAAATGATGGTGGCTGCCGTGCGTCATTTCAGCTCCGGACTCTCGTTGCTGGAATTGACATCGGAAAGCAAATTGCCTCTCATGTTGCCAGGGCAATTTGTGAATATATTGCCACCGAAACGAGCAAATGTCCTTTTGCGCAGGCCAATCTCAATTTGCATGGCAGATGAGAAAGACCTCTGGATTCTGGTAAAAGATCTTGGCAGAGGTTCCGGAGCCATATGTGAATGTGAAGTAGGGGAGCGGCTCAACGTGCTTCTTCCTTTAGGACATGGCTTCACTACCAATGTAAGGGCAAACCAGAGACTTCTGCTTGCCGGAGGAGGCGTTGGCATAGCTCCGTTATTATATCTTGGCAAATATCTCAAACAGAAAGGAACGAATCCTGAATTTCTGTTGGGAGGGAGAAGTGCGACAGACCTTCCATTGAACGAAGAGTTCAGGAAATATGGAGTACTTCATGTCGCCACGGAAGATGGATCGGCAGGGGAGAAAGGACTCATAACCATGCACAGTGCATTCAACAATAATTACGACCTCATATATTGCTGCGGACCGCTACCTATGATGAAAGCAGTAGCCAAATCAGCGTATGAAAGGGGCATAGAGTGCGAAGTAAGCCTTGAAAACCGCATGGCATGTGGCCTCGGAGCTTGTCTCTGCTGTGTTGAAGATACTAAAAATGAAGGAAACGTCTGTACCTGTGTAAAAGGTCCGGTGTTTAATATAAAAGATTTGAAATGGCAGAACTGAAAGTGAACATAGGAGGCCTGGAACTTCAGAATCCCGTCATGACAGCATCAGGCACTTTCGGGTACGGACTTGAATATGCTTCCTTGACAGACCTTGATGGTCTCGGAGCGATAATAGTTAAGGGCACTACGCTTGAGCCACGACAGGGTAATCCTTATCCTCGTATGGCGGAGACGCCCTCAGGGATGCTCAATGCAGTAGGATTGCAGAACAAAGGCGTTGAATACTTTGCTACACATATATATCCTCAGATAGAGCATCTCAAAAGCGCTATTGTGGTGAATGTGAGCGGCAGCAAGCCTGAAGACTACGCTGCTGTTTGCCGTAGGGTAGCTGAATTGCCAAAGGTGGCAGCGGTAGAAATCAATATCTCATGCCCAAATGTCAAGCAGGGAGGTATGGCTTTCGGAACGACCACCGAAGGCGCCGCATCAGTAACAAAGGCATGTAGAGAGGCCTTTCCTAAGACAATGATTGTCAAGCTTTCACCAAATGTTACCGATGTAACAGAAATAGCTAAAGCGGTAGAGTCTGAAGGTGCCGATAGTGTATCGCTTATCAATACAATGTTGGGAATGGCTATAGATGTAGAACGGCAACGTCCTATGCTGAGCACCATAACAGGCGGACTTTCCGGACCTGCAGTAAAACCTGTTGCTGTGAGGATGGTTTGGCAGGTTGCCAAAGCAGTCAAGATACCTGTAATAGGTCTCGGAGGAATTATGTCAGGTGCCGATGCACTGGAATTTATCATGGCAGGAGCAACCGCAATTCAGATTGGAACTGCAAATTTCGTGCATCCATCAATAGGAACGGAAATTGTGGAGTATCTGCATGATTATTGCCATCGCCATGGTGTTTCATCCATTTCTGAACTGCGTGGTATAATTTAAAAAGGAATATAGATAGGACATGAATCCTGGCTTACCCCATATATCCCAATATTTCCAGTCATTAACTGCATTGCAGCAGGACCAGTTAGTGCAATTGATGAATTCTTTGGCAGAATACAATGCCAAGGTGAACCTTATATCGCGTCGTGACGTAGATAATATAGAAATTGCTCATCTGCTTCACTCTATGTCTATCGCCAAGTTCATGCAGTTCACACCGGGAAGCGCTGTTATGGATTTGGGTACAGGTGGTGGATTGCCGGGATTACCATTGGCTATTCTGTTCCCGGAAACCGAGTTCCATCTTATTGACCGCATTGGCAAGAAGATTGAAGCTGCACGCAGTTTCGTTGCTGAATTGGGATTGAAGAATGTGACGTTGCAGCATGGCGATTCCAGAGAATGTCACCGTAAGTTTGATTTTGTAGTGAGCAGGGCAGTAATGCCTCAGTTAAACCTGATCCAAGCGGTACGCCGGAATATATCGCCAAAGCAGAAGAATAGCATGCCGAATGGCTTGATAACCTTAAAAGGAGGTGATTTGACCTCTGAATTAGAGGCTTGTCGTCAACCGTCGCTTGTGGTGCCTTTGACAGACTATTTCAAGGAGCCGTTCTTTGAGACCAAGAAACTTGTATACACAAAACTATGAAAATAGCACGACTATGAAAATAGCACGCTTCATATTCCAACTTTTCGGCATCAATACATACGTGGTTTGGGACGAGACCACGCATTGTGCAGCGGTCGTGGATCCCGGCATGATGACAGAAAAGGAAGAAAACGCATTGTCGTCTTTCATTGAGAAAAACGGACTGACAGTAACGAACCTCATCAATACGCACATGCACATAGACCATGCTGCGGGTAATGACTTCGTTATGAAAGCATATCAAGTGAATCTGTCCGCGCATCCTCTGGAGAAAGAGTTAGGGGCTATGCTTGGCAATCAGGCAAAGATGTTCCAGCTTGACTTTGAGCCGGAGGACAGCGAAATTACGACGTATCTTAACGACGGAGACATCGTTAGAATAGGTGACGGCACACTTGAAATACTTCATGTACCCGGTCATAGTCCCGGTAGTATCGCTTTATATTCAGAAAAAGATGGATTCCTGATTTCCGGCGACGCATTATTCGCCAACTCCATTGGACGGACCGACCTCATGGGCGGATCCATGACTCAGTTGGTGAATGCCATCAAGACAAAACTGCTCAAATTGCCGGATGATACAGTGGTATATCCCGGACATGGTGATCCAACCACTATAGGTTGGGAAAAAGGACACAATCCGTATCTGAGATAAACTTCGATAGTTCCGAAGGGATCAGTTAATTTCAATGATAACATGAATAGGGGAAAATAATCCCCATATGTGTCTATTGAACATAATTCACATTATCTTCTAAAAGGGTATGGGATTTATTATTATCTTTGTAATCTAATAGGAAAGATATGAATGCACAGGAAGTAATCAACGCACATGCGGCAATTGCTAATCCTCAACAGAGGGACATATTGATGCGGTTTTTCAAAACCAGTAAAGGTGAATATGGCGAAGGTGACAAATTCCTTGGACTGAAAGTACCACAGACAAGAAACATCGTCAAACGTTTTAAAGGTCTGATGGATTTCAATGACATCAGGCAATTACTTTACAGCGAATGGCACGAGGTGCGCCTGGCTGGGTTCTTGTTTCTGGTTGAAGAAATGAAGAATTCTTTACCAAAAAGGAAAGAGCCATTAACAGCTAAAGCTGAACAACGCAAAGAGATTGTTGATTTCTATCTCAGGCATGCGCACAAAGCTAATAACTGGGATTTAGTGGATTTAAGCTGTCCTTATCTGTTGGGTTCCTATCTATTATATCCAGACAAAAATGGAGTACTTCCCAGTCGCGATATTCTTGACAAGCTGGCTGCAGATAAAAATATGTGGTTGCAACGTATATCTGTCGTTTCTACTCTTGCGCTCATCCGTGCCGGGGAATATGAAGACACACTGCGTATCTCCACAGAGTTATTATCACATCCACATGACCTTATTCACAAGGCTGTCGGCTGGATGCTCCGGGAAGTAGGAAAAAGAAATAAATCATTGTTAGTCAGATATTTACATGACCATTACAGCAAAATGCACCGCACTACGCTACGCTACGCCATAGAGCGTTTTGAGGAAGAAGAGCGCAAGACATGGCTTCGTAAACCTGTCAATGCGAAGTAATAACATAGCTTAACCAACAGACACGGCACATTCGAGTGAATTTGTGCATTTTTTGCATCTAAATTGGCTGCTGTTTAAGAAATAATTATTAACTTTGCAGCCTACTTAGGCGCTTGGTATGAAATGGACTCAGGCTTGGCGCCCTGAAAACACTCTAAGCATGAAGTTACTACAGAAAAAGCTGTCGCGCTATGATGCCCCGCAAAAAGCGAAAGCAGCAGGTGTATATCCCTATTTTCGGGCCATCTCGAGCGAACAGGACACCGAAGTTCTTATGAACGGACGCAAGGTGCTCATGTTCGGTTCCAACAGCTATATGGGCCTTACCAACCATCCTAAGGTAATAGAGGCGGCTGTGGAAGCCACAAGGCGCTTCGGTACTGGTATGGCAGGCTCCCCCTTCCTTAATGGTACTCTGGAGATACACAAACAACTCGAAGCACGCTTGGCGGAATACGTAGGCAAAGAAGACGCCATGATATATTCCACCGGTTTCGGTGTCAACCTTGGCGTAGTATCTACTCTTACAGGCAGAGAAGATTACATCATCCTTGATGAACAGGATCATGCCTCCATCATTGAAGGACGACGCCTTTCGTTCTCCAACTATCTCAAGTACAAGCATAACGACATGGAGTCGTTGGAAGAGCAGTTGCGCAAATGCGACCCCGACAAGGTCAAGTTAATAGTGACCGACAGTGTCTTCTCAATGGAAGGAGATGTTGCGAATCTGCCAAAGATAGTAGAGCTTGCAAAGAAATACAATGCGTCGCTGATGGTGGACGAAGCTCACGGCATAGGTGTGTTCGGAAATCAGGGCCGAGGAGTATGTGACCATTACGGAGTATCGAAAGATGTCGATCTAATAATGGGTACCTTCAGCAAATCTTTTGCATCGTTAGGTGGTTTCGTAGCCACTGACAAAGAGATAACCAATTATCTGCGCCATCATTCCCGTTCCTATATCTTCACCGCCTCTATCACTCCGGCAGCCACGGCTGCGGCGAATGCTGCTTTGGACATCATCATCAGCGAGCCTGAGCGCCAGGAACACCTTTGGAAGATAACACATTTCGCTTTGGAGAATTTCCGGGAGATGGGATGTGAGATAGGTAACACTTCTACCCCTATCATACCGCTCTTTATCCGCGATGATTATAAGACTTTCCACGTCACCCGCGATTTGCTTGACGAAGGCGTATTTGTGAATCCGGTAGTAACACCCGCTGTCGCTCCTCACGATACCCTCATTCGTTACTCCCTTATGGCGACACATACCAAGGAACAGGTCGAAAGGTCGCTTGAGGCTATTCGTAAAGTGTTCAAGAAATACGACCTTGTAAAGTAAGGTCACATTTGCAGGGCAGATAAAAATAGGACCTTCAAAGAGAAGAAAGAACCGGTAGCAGGTTTTCTTAAGAAGACGACCCATTATTGCGACAATATACCGGTTTTTTAATTGACGAGTGGCATATTCAGCCCTCAGGGGAAAGATGTCCTGAATGTGGAGGTGAAATGATGACCGCTACCCTATCATCTCCGGCCGATTATTGGCAACATCGTTGCGGAAGGGAATGCATAATTCCCGTATGCTGTCAATGCGGTCATGAAAGCGATATTATTATGATAAAGATGAACTGAAAATTCAGTTGTGTAATAAATATAGAATGGGCGGAAAGACATTTGCTATCCAGTCCGTTCTATTTTTTTTACTGCAATTTTTAGGCATAAGTTTTGACTAAACCTCTTGAATTTTTAGGGATTCGTAATTAGATAGGAATAATTTCGCATGAATATAGAGGAACTGAGAGATTTTTGTATGACAATTGAGGGCGTTGAAGAGAAGACGCCATTCGGTAAATTTGCCAGGCGCTATGATTCTATTCTTGTGTTCTATATCCTCAATCATATGTTCTGTCTGACGGATATGGATGACTTCACTTCCATTACTGTAAGATCCACACCAGAAGAACTGATAGAATTCAAAATGAATCATGCGTCTGCCAGTAATCCGGTAAATCTGAGTCCTAAATACTGGATGCAGCTGATTTTTAACGGAGATATAAAGGATATGGAAATCTATAACCTGATAAAGCGGTCTTACGAATTAGTAAAAGAGAAGTATACTATCAGACCCAGGAAAAGATAAAATACTCCCCTATTCTGCTCTAAGAAAAATTAGCTTCAGACCGTCTGTTTTTTGCCCAAAACCTTTCGCGCCTTAGTCACATAGCCCGCTATGCTCCTGCGGCTTAAAAGGTTTTTGCCTAAAAAACAGACGCCCAAAATTCACTTTTATTTTAAAATAACTCTTAAACTTGACTGAAATACATCCCATTCTCGGGCCGGAATTTGCAATCCGAAGATATTCTTATTATTTTTGCACACATGAAAGACTACATACGAACTGACATTACCCTGACACCCTGGAACCAGGACTTTGCCGATTTCTTAGCTGCTCTCCTTGCAGATATCGGATACGAGTCTTTTACGAGTACAGAACCTGTCTTATCCGCTTTCATTCTTAAGGACATCTTCGATAAAAATAATCTGCAGTCTGTGATTTCAGATTTTCCGGCTCCGGACACAACTCTATCTGCCGCAAACATTACAATAGAAGGGGAAGACTGGAACAATGAATGGGAGAAACATTATTTCAAACCACTTGTGGTTGCTGACAAATGTGTTGTGAGAAGTACATTCCACACCGATGCCCCGCAAGCGGAATATGAAATAATAGTAGATCCGAAAATGGCTTTCGGCACGGGCCATCATTCCACTACACGCCTTATGCTTGAATATATCCTTGACCATGAGATGAAAGGTAAAACAGTCATCGACATGGGAACAGGAACCGGCATACTCGCCATTTTAAGCTGTATGCGAGGAGCAAAGAAAGTTTACGGTGTGGAGATAGATCCTGATGCCTACGACAATGCCTGCTATAACGCGGAACTGAACGCACAGTCCCCGCAACTTATATGCGGAGACGCCTCAGCCCTCGAAAACTTGCCTGTGGCCGACCTTTTCCTGGCTAACATCAACCGTAACATCATCATGGCAGATATGGAGTCATATCTCCGTAAGTTAAAAAGCGGCGCACGGTTCGTATGCAGTGGCTTCTACCTGTCTGATCTTGACCTTATAAAAGAAAAAGCATCCGTTCTTGGACTGAAATTCATTTCCTATGCATCCGATAAGGATTGGATAAGAGCCGAATTTTCAGCGTCTTAACACAGAAGATAAAAAATTAAGCTTTTTTGTGTTGCAGACGTGAACTTTTTTTTGTAATTTTACGCTCGTAAAAACAATAAATATCAAACTCAAAAAAAACATACTGCCTATCGACTGACCTTTACCCAACAAAAAGTATAGGAAAAAGAATGGTTAAAATCACAAGCATGACCGATGCCGAGTTGGTCAAAGCTTATGCACAAGGCAACAACGATGCTTTCGACTGTCTGCTGAAGAAGTACAGTGACAAAGTGTTCGCCTACATAATACGTATAGTAAAGAACGAAGATGTCGCCAACGATATTTTCCAGGACACTTTTGTCAAGGCTATACTCACCATAAAACAGGGACGTTACACTGAAAACGGTAAATTCCCCGCATGGATTACGCGCATAGCACATAATCTCATTATTGACTATTATCGCCAGTCAAAAGCGGAGAATCTGCAGAGCAGCGACATTGTAGAAGTCGATGTCCTCAACAGAAAGGAACTTTCAGAGGCTACCATAGAAGAAGAAATCATCAGCCGTCAGCTTCTTGATGAAGTTCGCGATCTGATCAAATATCTTCCTCAGCCACAACGTGAGGTACTTACGATGAGGTTTTATCGCAACATGAGCTTCAAAGAAATTGCCGAAGAAACAAGAGTAAGCATCAACACCGCTCTTGGAAGAATGCGGTATGCCGTCTTGAATCTTCGCAGAATAGCCTCGGAAAAAGAAATAGCGCTCAGCGTATAAGGCAACCTAACGTTTTGCCTTGCGCCTGATATCCATCCTTGAAATAACAGCAGACTGTGCGGATAATCCACGCGCAGTCTGTTTTATTTTCACTTTTCTCTAACCTATATTAGTTCTTTATTCAAGATAAACATCCACAAATTCCATTCTTAGGCTCTAATATAACTCTCTGATAACCAACGACTTCACAGCCAAACAATAAAAAACTTCATGAAAAATTTGGCAAGTAAGAAAAAACTTCGTAACTTTGCATCGTCAAAGAGAAATCTATGGCACTGTAAGTTGGGGCATTAGCTCATCTGGCTAGAGCGTTTGACTGGCAGTCAAGAGGTGACCAGTTCGAGTCTGGTATGCTCCACAAAAAATCTTGAAAGCGATAATCGTTTTCAAGATTTTTTTATGTCCGTTCTACTTCAGCGATAATCTGTTTCAATCAGATCAAAACCTTTCGGAAGTGCTATCTCTGGCATAGAAACCCCGAATTCCGCATTCATCTGTGCTCCGGAATTATTATAAAACTTCCATTGCAGATTCAGCATATCCTTTCGTTTCATAGGGATAGATAGTTCATGCCCATACATTTTCACCGGAAAACATCTATCGGTCATTTCTATACCTGTAGCCTCGAAACGATACTTCCCATTATCTGCGTCAGCTCTAAGAATCAGACCGGGAAGTCCCACCAATTTCCATGGTCCGTCAAAAACAGGAATTTCCGGTGTGAACCATGCTTTCCAGTGTCTTCCATGATAATCCATCTCTGCTGATACACATTCATAGCCAAGTATAGCTGTGGTGGAATATGAAATTTCCCAAACTTGTTCATCCATATCTTCTTCATAGTGACCAAGTTCTCCTGCTGGTTCTCCATAATAAATCATGTTCCCCTTTCCAAAATCCTTCACTATATAGGTTCTGGAGCCGGGAAGCAATGCAGGCCTCTGCCCCGCCATGTTTGCCGCCTCAACCATGCTATTGAATTGCATGGTACCTTGAGGCGTGGACAACATAGAATCTACAACGAGGGTCATAGGACTATAATAATGTGACCTGTCGTTATTGGCCAACAAAAGCATTTTCTCTTTCTTGTTAGCCCCTGTCCAGGTCTGGTACATTTCGGTATATTCCACCCTAATCTGAGCCTTCTCCTGAGCACTGACAGTTATCACAGCGATGCACAGAAGAAATAATGAGAGTATGTTCTTCATTTCGTTTTGTAATCCGGTTCAATACTATGTTTCAGACCATCATATTTGGGAGTCTCCACTCTGTTGCCATTGTCATCAACAGTGTAAATGGTAACTTTCTGCCCCTGTGCATTCTTTATGCTTTCCTCATTGTTGATAAAGTATTCATTGCTTTCAAGCGCTTTCTTGCGTTCAACCTTGGCATAGTCGCCCTTCAGATACATGGGTGTGATGACCCTATTTGTGTTTTCCATCCCGGTAGCCACAAACGCAAAACCGCCATTGGCCTCTGCCTTTAGAATCAGCCCGGGTAATCCATGCAGCTTCCACGGTCCGTATGACAGGGGAATCTCAGGTGTGAACCAGGCTTTCCAATGACGGCCATGATAATTACTCTCAGCCATGAAGCACTCATAACCGAGAACGGTTGCTGTTGAATCCTCTAACACCGTCCATTCCATTTCAGAAAGTGGTTCGGTGTAGTAGCCAAGGTCTTCGCCATATTTGTCATACACCGTAAGAGTTTCCGTGTCAGGACTTGTGAACACATAAGTGTATGATTTCTTGACCGGACCTTTAGTGAGATCCCATGAGACGGAACCATCAGGCTCCATCGTCATGCATGCCTTTTTGAGGATGTCCATGTACTTGCCCTTCCCTTCAGGAGTAGATTTCAAAGAATCCACCCATAGACTCATGTCATTGAAATATTTTGCCTCAGCTGAAGATGCCAGTAGCGACATTTTAGAAGTTGCCGTCTTCCCGCTTTTAAGCGGACGCGTATAGTCATAGCTTACCATGACCTCCGCTTTGTTCTGTCCCAACGCGGATATTACCGCAAGGCACAGCATTGTAAGAATTGTGAGTAACTTATTCATTTCTTTCTGAGTTTGCTTTCATTTCCGAAGATATATTGAAATCAGCAGTTCACGGCCACGAAGCCACCGACGGCTCTCATAGGAACTAAGTTGATTGTATGTTGTGTAGTTATATGTATGTCGGTTTAATATATTGGTAATCGAGGCGGAGAACTCAAGACGTTTGTTCAGCTTGAAGATTACTTTGGTATCAAGCAGAAACATATCTTTGTAATTCCCGGAGTTCAGCTCATTGCGGTAATATTCTCCGTTTATATGCCATTCCCATTTACCATGTGGCATTATGTTAAGAAGCAACTCATTCTCCATGCTTCCGAGCCATGGAGCTTTCGCGCCATTCATGGCAAGGCAGGTGGATGACAAGTCAAAACGGTAGTCAATACTCAGCCAACGTATTGGTGAGCCATTTATTCTTGTTCCGGTACTCCACGATGTACCGACTGAATTTATAGTCTCATTCTCGGAAATTAGATGTGATTCGTTACGTCCGAAGGAACCGTTTACGTTGATGCTTCCGTGCATGAAGTCGAGAGTCTTGCCTAAGCTTCCGCCTGACATCAGCATTTTCCCATTACTCTTGGCGGAGGCATACGTATAGACGATATAGTCACCATAAAACTGCTGAGCCAATGTATAAGGATTATGACGCCATGTATGTATAGCATAACCATTGGCAAACAATCCATGATGGGTGTTCTTGTAGGAAATATTAGCAGACAAGTTCTGCGATGTGTTATTGTAGAAAGCATCCACCCCTTTCCGGAAAGAACGATAGTCGGTCATTATTAGTCCCGGTTGAATCATATTCAAACTCATTGGCGACCGGCCTGAGCCACCACGTAAACTGATGGAAAAACGGTTGTTCGGCTTCCAGCTCATTTTCAGAGAAGGCGAGAAATAAACCTCGCCTCTGTTGGCAAGCGACCTATTGAACATATAATGAGCAAAACTGATTGGAGCATCAAGAGAGACATTAATCCTCTTGACCCAATATTCAAATTTTGGTGTCATATACAATGTCAAGTAATTCGTATTCACGACATTAGTAAAGTCAACTTCCTCCATAAAATTCTCCCAATCCGATTCGTCTGACTTATCCGTCCATGTCGAGTTCATAGTTCGCCAATAACCCTTCAACCCACCTTCCACACTCACTGTAACACCCTTGAGTGTAAAGGCATAAGCCGCGCTCTCATGCGTATAAAACGCATGGTCGCTTACATGCTGCCTAATGCCGGAGAATTGCTCACCATAAACAGAGAGAGTCTGCGGCAAAGACTCCCATTCGTTCATGCTCAGAAACGTAACAAGATGCATACCCTTGAAGCGTTTGATAAGCTTGAAATCGTTGCCAACATAATAATCCGGCAGGGATGCCTTCTGGTCATTGGGTAAAGTTCCCGTTGTGCCAAGGCGTACATTATCCCAGTCGATATTGGTCTTCAAAGTGTTGTTAAAGTAAGCTGTCTTCCTATTCAGTTCATATATGAACTTTCCGGCCAACGAATGTGTACGGTCAACGCCGTTACGGTCTTCTGCAATAACGCTATTACCGTCGTTCAGAAAATAAGTAGTGATATTTGCAGCTTCTGCCGTAACCCTGTTGAAAGAATAGTCCATTTGTGCCTTTAACTCACCTCTACCGAATTTCCATAGACAATTCGTAGAAACGAGAACGGAACGGTTAAAAAGAGTTCTTTTGCGACTGAGGTTCGGAACATCCGGCAACGAAATGCCTACATATCGATTCAGGCCTGTTCCCCGGCTCGAGGCAAAAAAATCTGTTGCCTGCAACGACAAATCTTCTCCAATATTGTTAGTCTTTATTGTGGTAATGTTCTGGAACTCAGGCATCACGGCCATAGCAAACAGCTCACCGTCCCATATTACACCTTCTGGTTGCCACGAATAACCACCACCGGCATCGCCATGAAAAGACCATGTGGCTTTCGCCTTTTTCTTCAGTTTGAGATTGATGGCAGCCCTGTCGGAGAAAGAAATCCCGGAAAGTACTTGTAAAGGCTGATGATTCTCCATCACTTCCACTGCACCTACATCATCATGGCTTATGCCATTTGTAGCTATGCCATACTTGCCGCCAAGTAAGTCGGACCCTTCGATATAGAATTTATTTATATCCTCCCCCTGATATTGTATTTTGCCGGAACTTTCCACATTTATTCCCGGCATGTGTTTAAGCACATCTCCAATGGTACGATCCTGTTTCTGAGCGAAACTGCCTACATTATAAGATATTGTATCACCTTGTTCCCTAATACGGTCTGCCCGCACTGTCACTTCTTTTAGTTGCGTCGTGCCTGGTTCAAGAAAAATGGTAAGCGGGAAAGAAACGCTGTCCATAGGCAATATAGCTTTAGTAAAACCCATCATCGTTATCTCCAACCTGCAAGACGATACCGAGGGAACCGTCATGGAAAAGACACCTTCAGTCTTCGAAGTGGCATATTTCTTTATCTTTCCGTCAACTCCTTTTACAATAACCGACGCACCCGTCAAAGGCTTGTCAGATTCTTTGTCCAATACCCTACCGGTTACTTCAACTTGGGCAGAGATACCGGATACCATCAACAGACAGAGGATAAAAATCAAGAGGTATTTCATAACTCATGAGGATAATTAGTTTCTTCCCTGTCGCGATGTTGTGTTTTTCTCTCAATTTCACCCGGTCGAGAACCCTTACCGTATAATGCCGCCATCCTCGCGCCGAAATTGGAATTTGCGTATCTCCACCAGTTGTTGAAGAATTTATCGCGAGACACTTTTCTTATGCCACGCTTCTCCCGATAACAGAGATATCCAACCTCAGCAATGCCTTGCTGCTTCAATCCATTAACAATGAAATGATATTCCTTGTGATTATCTTCAGCTTCAAGTATCAACCCCGGCAGATCACACAACTTCCAAGGACCTTCCTGAACCGGAATTTCAGGAGTAAACCAGGCAGTCCATCTACGGCCACGATAATCAGAAACAGCCTTAAAACACTGGTAACCCATAATTACTTTCGATTCATCGATAAACTCCCATTCCGGTTTCTCCCAATCCTCTTCATAGACCCAGACATCCATGTTAAACCGGTCTGTCTCCGTAACTTTTCCTACAGGATAGTTCTTAAAGATGAAACTGCTGTAACGCCCGCTGCGCTCCAAAAGTGCCATATCCCGTTCCTTAGGATTCTTATCAAACAATGCAGCTTCCAACTGCCAGTATAAATCAGGATTATTAAACATCAAAGAATCACGGTTGAATCGAGGCACAGAGCAATACCAGGACATGCTCTCTCCTATTCTGAGCATTGTCTGTTCCTTAAAGAAATTCTTATCACTTTGGGTGGTATCGATCACTTCCGTACGAATATAATACACCTCAAGGATGGAAGGTTGGGAATCTCTCATCCAATTATCCGCCTTTACTGAAGCAATGACAGAAACTAAAAGGATATTGGTCAGCCAAAATTTCAACATCACCGTTTCATATTTATT
>CAJMDR010000014.1 GCA_905212215.1 uncultured Porphyromonadaceae bacterium | reverse complement strand
AATAAGCAGAATTTTTCCACCCGCACTTTGAACAAACGGGCAAATAAGAAATGCCCGCCTTCATGAATGATGACGAGCAACGAAAGGCTCATTATCAATTGCAGGGCACGAATCAAAAATGTTTCCATGTTTATTATTTACAAATTACTAATTACAAATTATTTCTGAGGATTTTGCCGGCGCACAAGCTCGGAAGCGATTCTTCTTGCTTCTTCGTCGGTCGCTACATAGTCCTCATAACTCGGATTCGCCACGAAAGCGGCTTGCTCCATTGTTTTCTCTATCACATCACTCATGCCGAGAAAGCTGATGCCGTCTTTCAGGAAAGAGGCGACCACCACCTCGTTGGCGGCATTGACAATACAAGGCATATTTCCGCCCCGATACATCGCTTCGTAAGCCAGAGAGAGGTTGCGGAAACGCTTCGTGTCGGGTTGTTCGAAAGTCAGGTTGGTACATTTTGCAAAGTCGAGCCGTTCAAAAGAAGCGCTGATACGGTCGGGATAAGAGAACGCGTACTGAATGGGCAAACGCATATCCGGCATACCGAGCTGCGCCTTCACGGCACCGTCCTCAAACTGGACCATTGAATGAATGACCGACTGCGGATGTACGACCACTTCTATCTGGCCGGGCTGAACGCCAAACAACCACTTGGCTTCAATTACTTCAAAGCCTTTGTTCATCATGGATGCGGAGTCAATGGTGATCTTAGCTCCCATCTCCCAGTTGGGATGTTTCAATGCCTGTGTCTTGGTAACGGACTTCAGCTGCTCCAGCGTGCAGGTCCGAAACGGACCGCCGGAAGCGGTCAGTATCACCTTCTCAATCGGGTTCCCGACTTCTCCAGCTAAACACTGGAAAACTGCCGAGTGTTCAGAGTCCACCGGCAAAATGGGAGTGCGGTATTGCTGTGCCAGCTGGTTGATCAGTTCTCCCGCCACCACAAGCGTCTCTTTATTGGCAAGCGCAATGGCTTTCTTGGCACGGATGGCGTTGATCGTCGGCTTCAGTCCGGCATAGCCCACCATTGCCGTCAGCACCATATCCACCGGTCCGGCTTCCACGATCTGGCAGACCGCGTCGATTCCGGCATATACTTTGATCGGAAGGTCGCTCAGCGCTTCCTTCAGTTGGGCGTACTTTTCTTCGTTGGCTATCACCACCACTTCCGGCTGGAACTTGCGTGCCTGTGCAATCAGCAGTTCTACCCGGTTGTTGGCCGTCAGGGCATAGGCTTCGTAGAGGTCGGGGTGTTCTTCGATCACCTGCAACGCCTGCGTCCCGATAGAGCCCGTAGAGCCTAAAATAGCTATTTGTTTCTTCTTATTCTTCTTTTCTGAATCCATTATTATCTAATTCCTCTGTCACTTGTCACTTATAATCGTATATCCCACTTCTCGTCATTGGCTTTAAAACACGATGTACTTCTCCGGATTGACAGGATGTCCCTTGTACCACAGTTCGAAGTGGAGATGCGGCCCTGTGCTGAGCGTTCCGCTGTTTCCCACCAGTGCGATGGCTTCGCCTCCTTTCACACGGTCGCCTTCTTTTTTCAGCAGCGAGCCGCAATGCTTGTAGATCGAGACGAAATCCTGACTGTGCTGTACGCCTATCACGTAACCGGTTTCGGCGGTGTAGGTGCTCAGAAAGACGGTGCCGTCCATGGTTGCCAGCACGCTTTCGTTGGGGTTGGCGGCAATATCCGTTCCAAAGTGTTTCTTATCGGTGTTGAAATGGTCGGAAACCATTCCACGGGTCGGACGATACAGGATCAGTCCGTTGACATCCGGCTGCGAAACGATCGTAGTCAGATTATATTTTTCATTTTCTTCGTATTGGCGGCGAAATTCCTCTTCACGTCTGGTACGTTCCATCAGGGTGTCTTCGCGGGCGGCGGTCAGCGAGTCGAGCGTCTGCACGCTGTCTATGGGCACTTTTCCGCTGAAAATATCCTGTATGTTCATGATGTAGAGGTTCTGCCTGTTGAGCAGTTCCTGCAAGGAATCCACACGGAGCGCGTTGTCCACGATCTGACTGCGGACTTCACTGTTCATATATCCGGGGAGATAATTGCGCAAAGGGGTGAAGGCAATGATGCAGGCGGCAATCAGAAAAAGCACCGCCAGCACGGACAACAGCACCGAAAGCCCATTCAGCTTGGATACCCGAAGCCCCACGATTTCTTCAAGCGTATTCTCATTGATAATGGTGAGTTTATACTTGAACTTGAAATTGTTCCAAAATGCTTTACTCCGTTTTCTTGGCATCTTTATTAATTATTAATCTTCCTCCAAATCTTCCAAATTCAACAATCCTTCGGGAAGCTCGACTGTGATGAGCTTCTTTTCCTGATTGATCTCCACTATAAATTCTTCCTGTGCAGGGACGAGGAGTTCTTCTCCGTCCTCCTGTTCGACCACAAAAAGGGTATTCACCGTAGCGGTATCCACTTCGACCACTTCGCCCAGCTCGCCGTGACGAACGTCTTCCATGCGGAAACCGACGAAGAAGTTCCACGACAGTTCGCCGTCTTCCGCCTCTTCCGCGTGCTTCACCGGGAAGTAGACTTCAACATTGGTGAACATACGCGCGCGTTCCGCCGTATCTATGCCTTCAAGCTTCACCAGTGCGGTGGAGTCCGAACGGAAACGGTATTCTTCGATGAAAAACGGTACGAAAATACCGTCGAGCAGGCAGATCAGATAATCGCAGTCCACACGGTCGAAGATGTCGTCCGTGAAGGTAAACTGCAACTCGCCGTGAATGCCGTGCGGCTTGTTGAATAGTCCTATTTTATATACTTCTTCTTTCTTTATCATATTCGAGTGATTCTGGCGCCGATGGCGTTAAGTCGTCCTTCGATGTTCTGGTAGCCACGGTCTATCTGTTCGATATTGCTGATCGTGCTGGTTCCTTCGGCGCTCATGGCGGCGATGAGAAGGGCGATTCCCGCACGGATATCGGGCGAAGTCAGTCGGGCGCCGCGCAGCTTGAAGCCGTGGTTGTGTCCGATTACTACGGCACGGTGAGGGTCGCAAAGGATGATCTGAGCACCCATGTCGATGAGCTTGTCGCGCAGTCCCAACTGGATCTCTGCGGGCAGACGGAGCAGCCGCAGATGATTGGCTATGGTAGCGCGTTTCTTGCCAAGCCGTTCGGCGAGCCGTTCCTGCGTCAGCGAATAGGTGTCAATGAGTTTCCGCAATGCCAAAGCTACCTCTATGGCGTTCAGATCTTCGCGCTGAATGTTCTCGATGAGGGCCATCTCGGTGATTTCTGCGTCGGAGGCCTTACGCACGTATGCCGGCACGGTGTCGAGCCCTGACATCTTGGCAGCTCTCCAGCGTCGTTCTCCCGCTATGATCTGATAGGAACCGTCGTTGAGCAGTCGCAGCGACAATGGCTGGATGATGCCTAACTCGCGGATTGACGTGGCGAGTTCTTCCAGAGCTTCCGGATCAAAGATGGTACGGGGCTGTTCCGGATTCGGGCTGATGTCGGCAACGCGGATCTCGCTGATTGCCGACGAGCCGTCGGTGCGTATCTCCGGCATGGAGATCATGGCGTCCAGGCCGCGCCCCAAGGCGCTTTTACGTTGGCTCATGCTTTATTGTCGGATTGAAGTGTTGCTGAAACAGTGTGGTGGTTCTTTGCCAACAGCTCGGAGGCGAGTGCCTGATATGCTATCGCGCCGCGCGAATCCGGATCATAGAGTATTACCGGAAGGCCGTGGCTGGGGCTCTCGCTGAGCTTTATGTTGCGCGGGATTACGGTGCTGAACACCATGTCGCCGAAGTGATTCTTCAGCTCTTCGTAGATGCTGTTTGCGAGGCGCAGACGGGCATCGTACATGGTGAGCAGGAATCCCTCTATCTCCAGTTGCGGCTTCAGGCGGCTCTTGATAATGCGGATGGTGTTGAGAAGCTGGGTGATGCCTTCCAGGGCGAAATACTCGGCCTGTACCGGAATCACCACGGAGTCGGCGGCGGTGAGCGCGTTGATGGTGATGAAACCTAACGAAGGGCTGCAGTCTATGAGGATAAAGTCATAGTCGTCGCGTACCGGCTCCAGAATGCGTGCCAGCACTTTTTCACGCTGAGGTCTGTTGACAA
This sequence comes from uncultured Porphyromonadaceae bacterium, assembly GCA_905212215.1. GTDB lineage: Bacteria > Bacteroidota > Bacteroidia > Bacteroidales > Muribaculaceae > Lepagella. Next base: position 11,470 of record CAJMDR010000014.1, on the reverse strand, counting down.
GTTCCATCTCGGCGCCCACCAGGTCTATGGAGGCGCTGAGCAGGCTCAGCCCCTCGATGCATGTCGGCTGGATGGCGTCCGCAACGGGATAATTGTCTACCAGACACTCATAGACGGAGGCTTTGCTGGTGCGCGGGTCGATGCCTAAGCCCGAGGTGGCGTTGGCCTGCGGGTCTGCGTCGATAAGCAGCACCTTGGCGCCCGCCAAAGCCATGCAGGAACCCAGGTTGAAGGCGGTGGTGGTCTTGCCTACACCCCCTTTTTGATTGGCTATTGCCATTATCTTTCCCATAAGCAGTGATGCTTCTGAATTAATATGCAAAGTAACAAATTTTTTTTCATTCTCATGCTATTTCCCATATTAAATTAACTTAATTGTTAATAAGTTCTATAAGTCACTGAAATACAGTGGCTTACAAAAGTATAAATGTCGGTTTTGCAAGGATTTTCAGCCCTGGCGCATGGTGCGCCGCATGATGCTGCGGAAATAATGCAGGTAAGCCACTGTAGCTACCGTGAGCATGATGCAGAAACTCCAGTAAACTCCTACGCATTGTAGGCCCGCGCCCTTGGCAAGTCCCAGCATGGCGGGAACACCGACTATGAGGTAACTGAGCACCGATACGGTGAGCAAGGGCCACACTATGCCTGTGCCGCGAACGGCATTGCTGAGTGTGATCTGAGTGGCATCGAAAAGCTGATAGACGATGAGGGGGAGGATTAGTGTGAGGGCGGTGCCGACAACAGCGGCATCGGGTGTAAAGGCGCCTAACAACGGGCGCGAGAGGAAATAGAACACAAGGCTCGCCGCAACAGCGAGGCAGAGATTGAGACATAGTCCTGCTTTTGTGCTGAGATACATGCCTCCGTAGTCGCGCAGACCCGCCTTGTTGGCAACGCGGATACTGACGGCCACAGCGAAGCTGAGGTAGGCCATGAAGCCGAGTTGCGACATGGTGTTGGTAATCTGGTAGGCGGCAAGCTCTATCTTGCCATACCAGCCGCACACCACAGCGCCGAAAGCCCATATCAGCACCTCGGCGCCGTTCTGGAGCATTACGGGCAGGGATGTGCCTGTTATGCGCCATGTTAGAGGTCGTGAGCCGCGGCGTTTAAGTCCTTCGCGATAAGGAGCGTAACGGCGTGTATGTGTAACTACCCAAAGTATGGCGAGGGTGGCTGCGAGCCTTGCTGCGAAGGTGCTTATGCCGGCGCCGTCAAGTCCTAATTCCGGGGCGCCCCAGTGCCCGAAAATCAACAGCCAGTTGCCGAAGATGTTCAGCACGTTTGCCGCAAGGATGATCCACATCGGCATGGAGGTGTTGGTGACGGCGTTGGCAGTCTGCTGGCAGGCATTGAAGAAGGGAGCCGGAATCATCGACGCCATCACTATCAGGTAATAGGAACGAATTAGGGGTAACAGTTCCGGTGGTTGCCCCATGCGGTCGAGGAAGAAATAAAGCACACCCATCACGGCTACGAGGAGAAGCGCCATGAAGAAGTTGAGCTTCATTCCGGCACGCAACGTGCGTCCCACATCCATGTTTCGGCGCCGGGTATATAGTGAGCCGATGAGGGGTGTAAGGCCGGCGGCGAAGCCTATCAGCATCACCATCGGCACCATGAAGAAGTTATTTACAAAGGCGGCGGCCGCAAGAGCCTCGGTGCTGTAGGAGCCGACCATCATGGTGTCGGCGAAGCTCACCACTATCACTCCCACCTGAGTAAGGAGTATCGGGGCGCCAAGCCGTAGCAAGGCGCCCGTTTCTCTCAATAGTCCTGTGCCGGAAATCTCAGTCTTTGTTGGCACGGCGGGTCTTGACTCCCGTTTTTGTCTCGATGCCTTTGGCGATGTCGTTGAAGATCTCGTCAATGACACCTTTGCCGTTGATGCCTATGAACTTGTCGCGGTCCTGATAATATTTGCGGAGCGGTTCCGTCTGGTTGTGATAGACTTTCAGTCTGTTGGCAATAGTCTCGGCGTTGTCATCGCTTCTTCCGGAATCCTTGCCGCGTTTCAGAAGGCGCTCGGTGAGGTCTTCCTCAGGGACTTCAAGTCCTACCACGGCATGGAGGTCGGTGCCTTTGCGCTTCAGCAGGTCATCGAGGGCATCAGCCTGTGCCAGGGTGCGGGGAAAGCCGTCGAAAACGACACCCGCACCGGCTTCGAGGTGCTTGTCGAGTTCCTCTTCCAGAATCTGCATCATCAGCGAGTCGGGAATCAGTTCCCCCTTGGAGATGAACTCATTGGCGGTCTTGCCGTAAGAGGTGTTGCGGGCGATATGGTCGCGCAGCAAGTCGCCTGTGCTGATATGGTGCAGTCCGTATTCGTCAATTATTTTTGCGCTCTGGGTGCCTTTGCCGCTTCCCGGTGCGCCGAACAATACCAGGTTTAGCATAGTTGTTTTTGTCTTTCTTGGTATAATGTTAAGGTTTTATGTAGGCTTGGGGTTCACTGCACAGCCGCCATCGCTCCCTTTTTTCAGGCAGCGTGCTTACAACAGCGTGCGAGAGGACGCGGGCAGCCTCAGGCTTCCTCTTCCAGGATGTAGATGTCGCGCAGATTGCGTGCTTTGCCGTCCAGGTCAAGGCCATAGCCGATGATGAATTTCGGAGGGATGGTGAAGGCGGCGTAATCGGGTGTGAAGTCTACTTTCGCGCTCTCCTTCTTGTGTAACAGGGTCGCGAAGCGGATCGACGATGGATTCAGCTTGCGCAGGTCGGCAATCATTTTCTGTGCCGTATAGCCGGTGTCGACAATATCTTCTATTATCACGATGTCGCGTCCTTCCACAGGCTCGTTGAGGCCCACTATCTGCTTTACGTTCCCTGTGGTCTGGGTTCCTTCATAAGAAGAATAGCGTACGAAACTGATGTCGGCGTGGTTCATTTCTGCGGCGCGGAGCAAGTCGGCGGCGAAAATGAAGGCGCCGTTAAGCACGGCTATGAACAGAGGGCGTTGGCCGGCATAATCGCGTTTTATCTCCTGAGCGACGCGATTTACCTGCTTGAGAATTTCGGCTTCGGTGAGGTAAGGCACGAAATTCAGACCGTTGAATGAGAGTCTTTTCTCCATGACGAAAAATTTGGAACAAAGTTAACGAAAAATTCCCGTATCCTCAAATACCCCTCCCAACCCCATTTCTTAAAATGGCATTCTCGCAATAGAATAGTACAAAGAATATAAGGTTTTTAAGGTGCTTTAGGAGTTTAATGAGTTTAGGGAATTTAATGAGTTTAAGACGCTTATATTGCCGCCTGGGTTGTCGGCCTCCGCTCGGCGGATGCTGCGGTCAGCCCAAGCTCCTTAAACTCCTTAAGTGCTTTAAACTCCTTCATCTCCTTGCTTGCTCAGAAAAGGCGTTTGTGGCGGTGCCAGAAGTGAAAAAGGGCTTTGATGTGCTTTCGCCCCAGGGGGGAAAACGGCGAAGTTGTGGTGAGGCGGCGCCAATGGTGAATGATAGTGGCGGTGGTTAGGTAATCCACTGTGTATCCGGCCTTTGCTACTCGGAGGCAGAAGTCGGCGTCTTCCGGTCCGTAAAAGATACGTTCGTCAAGGGGACCTGTCTCCCGTATTACTTCGTGCCGTATCAGCTGACATGCACCGATGATATATACCGGGTGTATGACATTGCTTCCTGCTATTTTCGCAAGATATGGAGATTTGCTCTTTATATGCAGTATATTGCGTATTTTTACGCCTAATCCTGGGAAAGGCTTGAAACTCTCCTGAATCAATCCAGCGGCATCGGCGAGCCGACAGCCGCATACCCCGCATTTGGGATTCTGCTCCATGTGAGTAAGCATGGTTGCGAGAGCCGACGGATTGACTTCCGTGTCATCGTCAAGAATCCAGACATACTTCCCCTTTGAGGCCTCTATGCCGCGGTTACGTCCGTAGGCCACTCCGTGGTTGCGTTCCAGACGTATCACCTTCAGACCCGGAAGTCCGTATTCTCTTGCGAATGGTTCTGCTTCCTGTTCAGAGCCGTTGTCTACAAGAATTACTTCGGCGTTGTAAGGTGCAAGAGTTTCGCGAAGAGTAGGGAAAAGGCGTTCCAGACGCTTTCCCGAGTTCCAGCACAGTATCACTACCGATACCGTTGTCATCGCCAGAAAAGTTTGGTGCGAAGCGCTTTCAGGGCATACATGAACTCCGAGGCGTTTTTGAAACGGCGCAGATGTTTCAGCACTACTCTCGGGCGCAGGAAATAGCGCAGGTTGAAGCGATAGAGAGCTTTCTCCATATCCTCGGCTGAGAGATGCGGATAGCTTAGAATCGATTCTTTCTGCACATTGGTGGGAGAATACTCGCCACCCTTTATCCATCCGTTCTCATGTGCCATTTTGTAGAATTCAGTGCCGGGGAAAGGCGACACAATGTTGAACATGACCTGGTCCACATTCAGCTTCATGGCTTTGCGAAGAGTGCGGCGCAGCGTTTCCTTTGTCTCTAAGGGTGATGTGCCGATGAGGATATTCAGCTTTACCGGCACCTTGTATTTCTGCAAAAGGTCTATGGCGCGGTAAATCTGTTCACTGGTAATGCCCTTCTTGATGAACTTGAGAATCTCATCCTCGAAGGATTCGATGCCGAGGTCAACGTATGTGCATCCGGATTCTCCGAGAAGTTTAGCTATCGGTTCGGTGATGGCATCCACCCTTGCCTGGCAGCCCCATTTTATGCCGTGTCGGCGCAGAGGTTCGCAGAGGGCGGCAGTGCGCTCCAGATTCCAGATGAAATTGTCGTCCACAAATCCTATGGCCTTGTAACCTTCGGCGGCGAGCATGTCTATCTCCTTTGCCACATTCTCCGGCGAACGCATGGTGATGGGAGGTTTACGGCCATGATCGGCGCGGTAGTCCAGTTCTCGGGCGAATGTCAGCGAGCTCGGAACACAATAGATGCACTGATACGGACAGTTGCGCGAGGTGACCATGGTGGTGTAAGGACTCAGTTTCAGCTTTGGGTTGTGGTAGCTGCGTCCCTTGAGCAGATGTCGTGCCGGAAATGGCAGGATATCTATATCCTGAATCAGCGGTCGTGCCGGGTTGCTCTTTATGGAACCGTCGGCATTTAGTAAGGTGAGTCCTTGCAGATTTGAAAAATCCTTACCCTTTTCCAGATATTCCGCCAACTCCACCAGTGTGGCTTCCGGTTCACCGCGAACTATCGTCACCCTGCTGTCGGTGAGGTACAGCTTAGGGAAGAACGTTGCTCCGGGACCCATGAAGATGACCTTTGCCTCCGGGCGCATACGAAGCACCATATCGCGGAATGCGAAATCGGCATCACGGCTAAGGTTCACGCTCCACACCAGATATGCCGACGAATTGTCAGCCTCCAGGAAGCGTTCCACAGCCTCGGCATCTCCCTTCTCCGCCACAAAATCCACCAGCTCCACCTCATAGCCTTTCTCTTCGAGGCATGCGGCGGCGATGAGTTCGTATATGTTGGGCATGGGGTAAACAACCCTGGTGCAGCCTGCCGACCGTTCGGCGGCCACTTCCTTTCCCGGTTCGGGAGGCACCACAAATGTCATTTTCATGTCTATAAAACGCCCTCTTTAGCCCTTTATTATGAAACAGACGCTGTTGTCAGTGGCCGGTATCCAGACCTAAGGCCTCCTCCACGGCATAGTTAAGGAAGCGGTTGTAGCGGTGAGCATGCTCCAGAATGCGCGGAAATGTAGTCTTGTCGTAGAGCAGAGTCTCAAGGTTAAGCACAGTCATGGTGGAGGCTACATAGTCTTTAGGAAGAAGATATTTGACGTACGGCCATTCAGGGTCTACACCCCTCGGTGCTCTTTTCAGCAATCTTTCTCCCACGAAAGGGAACACGCCGCGGAACTCCGGGTCGCGCATCATCTCGTCATATTCATCGATGTTGTCGATAATGGACTTCCGTATTGCCGTGAGCACCTCGCGCGGATGACAAACATTCCCTGCGGCGATGAAGCACTTTTCATATTCCAGATGGAAATAATACCCTCCTGTGGGAGCCTTCTTCCCGCCCGGCGGGTTGATGAAGATTCCGATATGGGTCTTGAAAGGTGTTTTGTCGGGCGTGAACCGGGTGTCGCGGTAGAGGCGGTAAGTGCAGTCCTTTACACTCAGCAATGCGGCTCGGGGATCCACCGTCGCCACTTTTTCTATGAGTTCTTCGGTAAGGTCTGTAATAAATTGAGCTACATATTTATAGCGGTCGCGGTGGGCGGAGAACCACTCACGGTTGTTGTTGCGCTGAAGGTCGCGCAGGAACCTTAGAGTCTGCTTCATACATCTTTAACGCAGAATTCAGCGGGATATTAGACCTTATGCCCATTCCTGCCTAAATTTCCTTAAATTTTCTGAACAATTAAAAGCGGTGGGGCTGCGTTAATTAAGTATGAGAAAATCAGCGGTTAAATACCTGCACATCATAACTGGTTGCCTCATCGCTGTAATGATGTTGGGCGGCTGTAAGGGCGCTAAGCTCTCAGTGGCCAACGAGCAGTTCGGACGAGGTGAATATTATAACGCGGCACAGACTTATCGGAAGGTCTACAACAAGCTGACCCGCCGCGAAGACAGGTCTCTGCGCGGAGAGGTGGCATATCAGATGGCTACCTGCTACCGCAAGCTGAATCAGGCGGAGAGAGCTGCCGCATCGTATCAGAACGCCATTCGTTACCAGTATCCCGACTCCATGGCTTTCTATTGGCTCGGCCGTTCGCAGCAGGCTTGCGGCCGTTATCCGCAGGCTATCGAGGCGTACAATACTTATCTGGAGTGGCATCCGCAGGATCGGTTGGCTCAGGAAGGAATTGACGGATGTCGAATGGCGATAAATGCCCGCAAAAAGCCCAAGACACGCTACATAGTAAGGCAGGCAAAACTCTTCAACTCGCGCCGTTCGGACTTCGCGCCGATGTATCTCGACAAGAACTATGATCAGTTGTATTTCACCACCACTAACGAAAAAGTGTCGGGTACCACTAAGTCGGAGATTACCGGCATGAAAAAAGGTGACATCTGGGTGGCCCGCAAGGATGAGCAGGGAAACTGGAAACGTCCGGAGGCTGCCGGAGGAGAGCTGAATACTGAAATGGACGAGGGCATTATCTCTTTCTCACCCGACGGCCAGACAATGGACCTGACCCGGGCAATACGCTCCGAGACAGCCAATACCACGGTGGAAATATACACTTCGCGCCGTTCCGATGCCTCATGGAGCGCACCGCAGAAATTCGAAGTGACCGCCGACACCATTTCCGCAACAGGGCACCCTGCCGTTTCGCCCGACGGTAAGTATCTTTATTTCTCTTCTGATATGCCGGGCGGTTACGGCGGTAAGGATATCTGGCGCATCGGCATCGACCAGAGGCGTGGCACACTGGAGAACATGGGTCCGGAAATCAACACCGCCGGCGACGAGATGTTCCCCTATATGCGCTCCGACTCGGTGATGTATTTCTCTTCCGACGGACATCCCGGTTTCGGAGGCCTCGACATCTTCAAGGCATGGCTGAACTCTACCGGCGACCGCTGGAGCGTGCAGAATATGGGTCTTCCCATCAATTCTCAGGGCGATGACTTCGGCATAACTTTCGGTCCCGGCGAGAATGGTTTCTTCAGTTCGAACCGTGGTGATGGTTCCGGGCGCGACCATATCTACAGCTTCGAACTGCCTGACCTGAAAATCACCATATCCGGTACGGTAGTGGACCATGACGATGAGCCTGTACCGAACGCAATTATCCGTATTGTGGGTGATGACGGCTCCAACCAGAAGGAGGTGGCACGCGATGATGGCTCGTTCCGTTTCAACCTCCAGCGCGGTGTGCACTATGTGATGAAGGCCGGCGCCAAGGGGTATTTGAACCAGAAGCAGGAATTCGTCACAGACACCACCGAGGCTGATGCCGACTATGGCGTGGACTTCGTGCTCGCTTCCATCAACAAACCGTCGGTGGTGGAGAATATATTCTACGATTTCGACAAGGCGTCGCTGCGTCCGGAGTCGAAGACGGCTCTTGACGAGATGGTGGCTATTTTGCGCGACAATCCCAACGTCTCCATAGAGATGGGTTCGCACACCGACCGCCATGGCTCTTTGGCTTACAACGAAGGCCTCAGCGACCGCCGCGCAAAATCAGTAATCGATTACCTTGTGGCGGCAGGAATACCTATTTCAAGGCTCACATGGAAAGGCTACGGCAAAACGGTGCCGAAGACAGTTACGAAACGCATCAACAGCCAGTATCCGCAATTCCCCGAAGGAACCGTACTTACCGAAGAGTTTATTGCCACCCTCTCGGAAGAGGATCAGCAGGCGGCTGACCAGATAAACAGGCGCACGGAATTCAAGGTCACTTCCATTGACCTCGATATGTGGTAATGTGTGAGGATAAGGTGTTCTTTTCGCATAAAATCAGAAGATTTTCTGCACATGAAGTTCAGAACTGAATACATACCTGTGCCGGAAGCCGACTTTCAGCTCAACTATGAAAAGCCATTGCTGTTGCTCGGCTCCTGTTTCGCCGACAACATAGGCGAACGACTACAGAATAGCGGATGGAAGGCTACGGTGAATCCATGCGGAGTGCTGTATAATCCTCTTTCCATAGCCGATGCCATAGAAAGGGTAATAAGACCGGAATACGAACCGGAACTCTACCGTCATCCCGTTTCCGGAAACGCTTTCTGTTTCGATTTCTCCACCAAGTTCTCGCGCATGGATGAAGCCGAGGCAAGAAAGGGTATGGCGGATGCAACAGTATCCCTAATGGAAGCCTTGCTGTTGGCACAAACAATGTTCGTTACCTTCGGCACTTCGTGGGTGTTCGAGCTGAAAGAGTCAGGAAAGGTCGTGGCTAACTGTCATAAGCTTCCCGCTGATAAATTCCTGCGCCGATGCTGCTCTTTGCAGGAGATGCTGAAGCGATGGAACGACCTGTTGCCATTGATAAGAACAATGAATCCGGAGTTGAAGGTGATTTTCACAGTCAGCCCTGTACGGCATCTCGCCGATGGGTTCGCAGGGAATATGCGCTCCAAAGCAAGACTCTTGCTGCTGTGTGAAGAGCTGTCTCAGCATCACGACACCACCTATTTCCCGGCCTACGAGATTCTTACCGACGATTTGCGTGACTACCGTTTCTATACCGATGACCTCGCTCATCCCTCTGCTATGGCCGCCGACTATATTTTTGAAAAATTCACCGCCACCTATATCCCTCCGTCCACACTCCCCCTCATGGCTTCTGCCCTGAAAGCTCTCCGTCGCTCTCGCCACCGCCCCATAATCCATCCTTAATCTCTTTGACCTCCTTAAACCCCTTAAAAAAATAAGGACGGCGGTGGCAGATTGATATGCCATCGCCGTCCGGGCTTATGAAACAAGGTTGAATTTATTCGTCGGGGAGGAGGAAGCGGTTGCCTGTCTGGCGCACTATTTCCTCGTAATAAGCTTTGTTATAGCCGGGGAAGTCGGGCTTCGCGGGCATTCCTGTCTCGGTGCGCTTGAAGCTATTGTCGGCGTTGACTTTCTTACGGTTGCCGTCCAGGAAACGGACAAGCAGATATTTTGCCAGGTCGCTGTAGGCGTCGGTGGCGCTCTTTGCTATCTGAGCGGCATCGGCGTTGATTATCTTCTGCATTCCCGCAATGTCACCCTTCTGGTAGAGAGCCGTCAGCTCGGCATCTTTGTCGGGGCGTGAGGCGATGAAGCCTTTTTCCAGACCGCTTTGAACGCGGCGTATGTCGGGAATCATCAGGTCGTAGCGGTTGTATGCCTGGTTGGCCACCCAGTTCGTCATCCAGAAGTTGGAAGTGGGGGAGAAGGTGAGCAGGTCACCGTTCTTGTCGCTTACCTGTTCCGGAATCTCGGTGAGGGAGCAGTAGAAAGGCATATAGACAGAAGTGTTGGTGTCGTCGGTGCCGAACCAGAGTATGCCGCCTATGGGGTCGGGTTTGTCGGCGCGGCTCTGGCTCACGAAGTGCCAGCCTGTCTGCTGGGTGGCGATGGCACGCTCCATGCAGTAGTTCTTGCCGTCTACCTTATAGTCCATGGGGCGCCAGCGGTAAGGTACGCTGTCGGGACCCATGCCGGGATCGGAAGTCATGTTGAACGGTGTGTCCTCGAAATGGTCGCGCATACGTTCCTGCATATCTTCCAGCGATACCTTGCGGTCAGGAATTATGTAGAGGGGCATCGGCTCATTGCTTTCGCCGGAGCACCAGGCATAATATTTCTCCATGTCGGGGTTAAAGCGGCGGAAGAAGCTCCATACTCGTGCGTCGCAGCCACGGCGTGTGGAGACGGTGTGGTGCTCAAAGGCATCGGCGAAAGAGAAGTCGGCGTCCTTACCCTTGAAATATCCGCGTTTGCGGGCAAAGGAGATAAGGTCTTTGGAATACTTCACGTTCTTCTTGTCCTTGAGGTTCACCTGGCGTATGCGGGGTTCGTTGGCATGGCCTGAGATAGCCTCGTCGGGAATACGTACGGCAATCCATACAGCGCCTTTCTCGGCACCTTTGCCAATCATTTCCATCACCCAAACCTCGTTGGGGTCGGCTATGGAAAAGCTCTCGCCGGAAGAGGCGTAGCCATATTTCGACACCAGGTCAGCCATGATGTCTATTGACTCCCGGGCTGTCTTGGCGCGCTGCAGGGTGATGTAGATGAGCGAGCCGTAGTCGATGATGGAGTTGCCGGTGGTGTCTACGAGTTCAGGGAGTCCGCCCCAGGTCGATTCCGCTATTACGAGCTGATGCTCGTTCATATTTCCCACGACGTTGTATGTATGGGCAACTTCGGGTATCTCGCCCATGTATTTGCCGGTATCCCATTCTATCACCTTGCGCATGGAGCCGGGAGCATGGTCGGCTGCCGGCTGATGGTACAGCGCGCCGTAGAGGGTGTGCGAGTCGGCGGCATAAGTCACCATGGTGGAACCATCTTTGGTGGCTTTCTTGCCGGCGATGAGATTGGTGCAGCCATCGGTGGCCGAAGGACTCAGTGCCACGCATAGGCCTAAAAGCAGTGGTAGTTTCTTTATGTTCATCTGTTGTCAGGTTATCGAGAAATGTGACCCGGAAAACGGCATTGTGTTCCAAGCACTACAAAATTAATACAATTGTGGTTCTTGTGCAAACCACATCCGCATTTCATGCTTCCGGGAGGCTTTATGACGCCTCCGGGAGGCTTCGTCATGCCATTAGCGCGTATTTACGGGCAGCGAGCGGCCGAGGGCGCCGTTGGGCGACGGCAGATGCAGCAACCGGCTGAGTGTGGGAGCGATGCGAAGTGCCGAAACAGGTTCGGAAATCTTTCCCGGAGCTAACGACGGCGAAAGAATGATGGCGGGAGTGGCCACCGCGGAACGGCGTATCACTCTCCTCACTACAGGAGTGGCATTGTCGTCGACGAGTACCCATCCCGGCTGTATCTCCATGATAAGCTCTCCTGCGTTTTGAGCGTCGATTG
>CAJMDR010000013.1 GCA_905212215.1 uncultured Porphyromonadaceae bacterium | reverse complement strand
GTTCGAACTGGCTGGCGGCACGGTCGAAGATGAGGGATTCTACGGCGCCATCAGCTACGTCGGTGCTGCATCCGCAACCGCATTTGCAGCTTTCGTTCTCAATCTTCTGCAATGCTGTCTCGCTGAAATTGGGATACTGGTTGGTGCCGAGGAGTATTTCTTTGCGACGGGCAACGTCGGTGTGGCGTTTAACTCCGCTTGCATTGACGTCTTTCTGTACATCGCCTTTGCGAAGGGCTGTCAGGAAGCCACCTTCGTCTACTACCTTGTTGAATACTTTCCAGGCGGCATCTGCGATGCTTACTGTCAGAGTCTCGATGTAATAGCTGCCACCGGCGGGGTCGACAACTTTGTCGAGATGACTCTCTTCGCGCAGAAGGAGCTGCTGATTGCGTGCTATGCGCTCGCTGAACTCGTCAGGCTGCTTGTACTGCAGATCGAAGGGAAGAGTCTCGATGGAGTCCACGCAGGCAAGAGCGGCCGACATGGTCTCTGTCATGGAACGCAGCAGGTTTACATGTGCGTCGTAGATAGTCTGGTTGAACTGGCTGGTAGTTGCATGAGCATGCATCTTGGCGCTTTCGTCATCGGCCTTGTAAGCACGAACGATTTCGGCCCAAAGCATACGGGCTGCGCGGAACTTGGCAATCTCCATGAAGTAGTTGGAGCTGATGCCCATGTTGAATTTGATGCGGCGTGCAACTTCGTTGGGGCAACGGCCTGCTTCGGTGAGCATTGTCATCCATTCGGCACCCCAGGCAAGGGCATAGCCTAATTCCTGGCTGATGAAGGCTCCCGCATTGCAGAGCATAACGCTGTCAACTGCCAGACAACGGAGATTTTCAACAGGTTTTACAACGTCGAGCAGAGCGCAAGCCTCGGCAGCGATGTCGCCTTTGAAATCGAGGCCATGACGCAGCAGACGCTTGAAGGGATTGAAGTTGATAGAACCGCGGAATTCTTTTTCAGCGCCTTTGCCCTGAATGTAAGCCACCAGCAGTTTTGCCACTTCCACTGCGCGGCGGGGGCAGCAGTCAATGTTGACTTCAATCTTCTTGATGTCGATGTCGCTCAGAAGCGTATCGATGAGGGTGGCGTCAACATCCCCTTTCAACTTGAATCCTACGGAGTCGCAGCCACGGTCAATGGCATGACGAGCCTCGGCATTCATCTCGGAGGCTGTCTCACAACCGAAGGTCTGGCGGATAAGCCAGTCGTTGTTGTCGCGGGTACCACGTACATAGGGGAATTGACCCGGATAAGTATTGATGGTGGGAAGGTCTTTGATGTCTTCCAACCGATAAAAGGGCTGCACGTTGAAGCCCTCGTTGGTGCGCCATACCAACTTCTTGTCGAAGTCGGCGCCTTTAAGGTCGGCTACGATTTTGGCTTTCCAGGCTTCTGTGCTGGTCGGCTCAAACATGCCGAACAACTTTTCTTTCTTTTCTGCCATTTTTCTAAAACAGCTTTTGTTAGGTATATTGCGTGTTCTTTTTATCGTGTATGGTACTGAGACCACCACAGCCTTATGAAGATTCGATTTTCATGGCATGAATATCATTTAGCCACTCTTCATGCTGTAGTATTTCTCAGTGTTCCATTTCCGTTTGCATGGCACTTTTTTAATGCCATGTTTTCAAAAGGCAAAATTACAAAAAAATCCCCGTATAAAGCACATTTTATGGAAAAATTTAACCGTTCTGTACCAGGTGCGGAGTACTGGCTGTACATTATAAGCTTATTTGGCTTTGTTCCCGTTGTTGTGGAGAAGAGAAGCGGCTTTTTGGGCAAATTCCGAGTCATCCATGGTAGCAGGTAGCCAATGAATGGTGAACCCGCGCCGTTCCATGCCTCGAAGCCATGTCATCTGGCGTTTAGCAAACTGGTGAATGGCAATTTCAAGATCATGTTCCATTTTCTCGCGGCTGATTTTGCCGGTTACATATAGGGTGATGTATTTATATTCCAGACCATAATATATCAGGTCTTCGGGCTTGACTCCTTCTGAGAGCAATTTTTCTACCTCATCGGTCATTCCTTCCCTAAAGCGTCGTCTAAGCCTTTCCGAAATTCTGTTGCGCCGCAAATCCCTGTCAAGCTCCAAGGCGACAAGCACATGATTACGGGGAGTAGTTTTCTTGCGGTCTCTTTCTCTGTCGGCATCAGGATGTGAATGATAATATACTTCTATTTCTATTTCCCGTACCGCCCTTTCCACACAGTCCGTGTCTGTGTTGTTATGTAATTTTTTTAGGGTTGAGAGGATTGTTTTCAATTCTTCCAGACTTTTTCCTTCAAGTTCATTGCGCAGGGATTCATTACGTGGGATTAAAGGTAATCTCACGCCGCTTAAGGCAACTTCAAGATACATGCCTGTCCCTCCGCAAAGTATAGGAAGGCATCCACGGTTTCTAATATCCTGTTCAGCAGACTCGAAATCATGCAAAAATTCCTGCAGGTTATATTTATAACCCGCAGGACGTATATCAATGAGATGATGTCTTATCTGTTTTCCTGTCGGAAGGAGATACTCCTCAAGATCTTTCCCTGTGCCGAGGTCCATGCCCCTGTAAACCTGACGTGAATCGGCGCTGATGATTTCGCCGTCAAGTAAGGCAGCCACAACAACCGCCTTTCTGGTCTTGCCGCAAGCTGTTGGTCCGGCAATGGCCAATAAGGGTCTTTTATCTGCTATACCATCCACACTTTGAAAGCATTCCCTCCACGTGCCATGGCACGGAAAAATCTGCGTAACTTGAAGAATGGCTTGTCGGAGTTCAACCGGGCAATATTGAGCCATTTTGCACTTTGGAAGTCCACCTCGGCGGTGCGCAGGTCATTCAGCTTGAAGGTGGGGACATAACTTTTAATCTTATAACGCCGGTTGCCAAATTCATCATAGAGCTTGTTGGTGTGCATGATGGTTATCATCCTGCCGATGTCTGCCAACAAATACGAAGAGAGCCCATGAGGTCTGCGACGGTTGATTTCCTGAATCCTTGAGAGTGTCATCCATTCCCCTTTGTCTTCTCCTAACTGTGGATAATCTTCCGGCTTTCCGTCAAGGAAATAGAAATAACGCAAAACATTATGTCTGTTCAGACCTGGAGCCTGAAAACTGAAGAAGAATCTCAGTTCGCCATTGTCAACACCTGTGTTCAGATTTATAAGTGCCTTCACTTCTTCATCAGTCACTTTTTCACCTGTGCGGCTGAGAAAGAACGGGGTGTCAAGTACTTTATGCGCCTGATAGTCCGGATCATCGCACTCATAGCTTACAAAGAGCTTGTCATCGCAGATCACGAAACAGCGGATGTAGTTCTTCGGCGACATATTGTTTGCTTCCTCCGGGGTAATGAGCTCACCATTCTCCTTGAGGATGAGGTCAAGATTATAGTTGTGGACAAGGAGATAGATAAGGTAGAAACTTAGACCCATTAGGTTTACCCAAAAGAAGATATATATGTCTTTGTTGTTAAGCGGTGCGTCGCGATAGAAAAAGAATCCGTAATAGATCCAGTTAATCGCACTCAATGTGCCGAAGAGGAGAATGAGGTTACGTACCTGATTCCGGCTCTCTCGTGTGAGCAATACACCTAATTTACCCTTCATGAATACATCGCTTTTTACTCCGAAGTGATTGTCAAGATAGCGGTGTATGGACTTACGCCTGATGTAAGCTATGAGAAGAGTGAAGAAGCATACCGGAGCAAAAACCAATACTGGCAGGGTGCGGGGGCCCTTGAAAATATTGAAGTCGTAGTGGATTTCCATAATACCCCAGGCGTTCAGGAACGCCAGCACCATCAGTATAACCGTAAAGATGATTATGCTCATCATCAACGCATATCCCACAAGCATGTAGGTGGGATGGTGGCTAGTCTTGTTTGCATAGATGCGTGCGTAAATGATGAAAGCGCAGATGATTGCGGTGAAGATGGTGAAGATACTATGGGTCCAGGTACTGACCGTCAGGAGCACTATAAGCAACAGCATCGCTATGGAAAGATTTTTCCAGAACAGATACAGCTGCAGAAGATTTATTTTCCTCAGGTCTTTCATTTATTGCCTCCTTTCGGGTTGATTCAGGCTTTTCCGGACTTGAAAGTTATTATTTGTCCTGACCAATGTGTGTGTCCAGAAAATCCTTTATCTTGCGGTAAAGCATTGTGCGGGCGTTGCACATGCGTAGGCTATGTTCGAAGCCGGTATATGCCATCATGTCAAAGAGCTTGTCCTCCTGTGTCAGTTTTGAGGTGAAGCGCAATGTGTTGTAGAAATGCACATTGTCATCAGCAGTACCCGACATAATGAGAAGACGGGCTTTAAGATTTTCTGTGCGGTTAAGTGTGGATGCCATGTCATAACCGCTATTATTCTGCTGCGGGGTGAGCATATAACGCTCTGTGTAGATTGCATCATAGTAACGCCAGTCGGTTACGGGAGCCATTGCAACTCCGCATTTGAATGGTGAGTCGGGGGCAGTGAGTTCCATCAGCGACATATATCCGCCGTAGCTCCATCCAAAACAAGCGGTTCTGGAGGCATCGATATAAGGCAGAGAAGAGAAGTAGCGTGCTCCGGCAAGCTGATCCTCTGTCTCATATTTGCCTAACTGTTTGTACACGGCGTTTGCCCATGCCCTGTCACGGTTACCTGTGCCACGGCCATCGACAGTGGCTATGAAATATCCTTCCTGGGCAAGCCAGTTGAGACCGTCAAGTTTCCATGCGTTGAGAACCTCCTGGGAGTCGGGTCCATTATACTGTTGCATCAGCAACGGATATTTTTTGTCTGGGCTGAACCCGGCAGGCTTAATGATGAATGCGTTCATCTCCTGGCCTGCCGCATTCTTTACTTTCAGGAACTCCTTATGCGGAGCATTGGCATATTTTGCGGCATACTCGCGGTTCATCTCCAGTTCTGCCAGCTTCTTGCCTTTCATGTCACATATGGTATATTGCGGCGGGGTAGTGGCATTACTGTAAGTGCGTACCCAATATTCCATGTTTTTGGAGAATCGGGCGCTTTCAGTACCTTCGCCGGGATTCAGCAGAGTCAGAGTACGTCCATCGGCTTTTGCCACATTGCGGTTCAGCGGACCATTTTTGGTGCACTGAATGTAGTAGCTGCGGGTCTTGCTGTCATAGCCGTAAAGGGCAGTGACATTATATTCACCGCTGGTTATAGTGCGCAGCAGAGTGCCGGAATAGTTATATTCATACAGATGGCGGTAGCCGCTTTTTTCCGAGCCAATGACGAAAGCGTCGGCACGAAAATCGGTCATCTGGTATGCAGCCGGACTCAGCCACGCTTGGCTCTTGTCTTCATAGATAGGTTTGGCAACAGTGCTTCCGGGATTCACATTGTATAAGGTAAGGTGGTTCTGGTCACGATTGAGAACCATTACCATCAATCGGTCGTTACTGCCACCGAACTCCATGCCGGGTACATAGTCCTTTTCACCAAGCTTCAGATCCATGGTCTTGATGGTACGGTTATCTATGTTGTATGCCTGAACCTGTATCACGGAGTTATTGTAGCCGGCCAACGGATATTTATATTTGAAATCGCCGGGATAAAACTCATATTCCGGCATCGGCTCGCAGTAGTTACTGTAAAGATCGAAGCTGTATGCCGGAACCTTGCTCTCATCGAAGCGGATGAAAGCCAGAGTGTTGTCATCGGGGCTGAAGCGCATTGTGTTGTCAATGCCGAATTCCTCCTCATAACCCCAGTCAGGAACTCCATATATGACCTTGTTCAGTTCACCATCTTTTGTGACTGCTATGTCAGTGCCATAGTCAAGATTCGCGAGGCGGATATTGTTATCGAGGGTATATGCCACCATGCGACCGTCGTGGCTCAGTATGGCGCCACGCAGATGGCCTTTCCCTCCGACTTTCTTCAGAGTACCGCGCATAACGTCATATACATAGAAACTGCCATAGAAAGAGCGGCGATATAGCTTCTCCACATTGTTCCATAGCAAGATGGCTCTTCCGTTGGCACTGATGCTGTAACCTTCGAAGTCGTTAATTTTCAGATCTCCTTTGATAGCATCAAGGCTGAACAAATCTCCGGTCTTTTTTCCTGTCTTGTAACTGAACCTTTCGATTGACCGGCCGTCATCGCTGATAGCTGCGTATTCCTGACCTCCTGCCAAAGGACGCATTTCTTTGATGCGAGCGGGAGCCGACTTCCTGATGTCGCAGTAATCCTCTACGTTAAGTGTCTGGGCGCCAATGACAGAGGCTCCGCACACTGTCAGTACGGCTGCCAGAAAATATCTGCCTATATGATGGTTTGTCATCTTGATTTTTATTTCGTTGATTCGTTCTATTGAAAGAGTTTTTTTCAACTCTCTTACAGCAGAATGTTTTTCGATTACAGGGTCGAAAATCAATATGCCCTTGCAAAAATCACACGGCGGCGACTCGGTTTGCCGGTCAGCATATCAACACCCTCCTCTTCCTCGGCATCGAGAGGAATACAGCGTATTGTAGCCTTCGTTTCTTCCTTGATGCGGGCTTCAGTTTCCGGAGTCTCATCCCAATGACAGAGCAGGAAACCACCCTTCTCTATTTCTTCCTTGAACTCATCGTAGGTGTCTACCTTGCGTATGCGTTCATTGCGGGCCTTCAAAGCTTTCTGGTAGATGTTTTCCTGTATATCCTCAAGTAACTGACGTATATGTTCCTCTATACCGTCAAGCTGCATTGTCTCTTTCTCAAGGGTATCGCGACGCATAACCTCTACAGTTCCATTTTCGAGGTCACGCATACCTATTGCGAGACGTACAGGAACACCTTTAACCTCATAGTCGGCAAATTTGAATCCGGGACGCTTGTTGTCGGCGTCATCATAACGGACGCTGATGCCCATTGCCGTCAGTTTGTCTACTATCGGTTTTACTCTCTCTGAAATCTGTTTCAGACCCTCTTCGTTCTTGTAGATAGGTACTATCACTACCTGGATTGGAGCCAATCGGGGAGGCAGAACGAGGCCGTTGTCATCGCTGTGTGCCATGATGAGGGCACCCATAAGACGAGTCGATACACCCCATGAAGTAGCCCATACGTACTCGGGCTTGTTGTCTTTGTTCATGAAGGTTACATCGAAAGCCTTGGCGAAGTTCTGGCCCAAGAAATGCGAGGTGCCGCTCTGAAGAGCCTTTCCATCTTGCATCATGGCCTCGATGGTATATGTATCGAGGGCTCCGGCAAAGCGTTCCGTGGCACTTTTAACGCCTTTTACCACTGGAACCGCCATCCATTTTTCGGCAAATTCAGCATAAACTTCCAGCATCTGCTTTGCTTCTTTTTCAGCTTCTTCGCGGGTAGCGTGTGCGGTATGTCCTTCTTGCCAAAGGAACTCGGCGGTACGAAGGAACATGCGTGTACGCATCTCCCAGCGCATTACATTAGCCCACTGGTTAACCAGAATCGGCAGGTCGCGATATGAATGGATCCAGTTGCGGTATGTGTTCCAGATAATGGTTTCGGAGGTAGGTCGTATGATAAGTTCTTCCTCAAGTTTTGCCGCCGGGTCAACAACCACACCATTGCCTTCTGGATCGTTCATGAGGCGGTGGTGGGTTACCACGGCACATTCTTTTGCAAAGCCTTCCACATGTTCTGCTTCCCGGCTGAGGAATGACTTAGGTATGAGGAGGGGAAAATAAGCATTCTGGTGGCCTGTGGCCTTGAACATGGCATCGAGCTGATGTTGCATCTTCTCCCAGATGGCATAACCATAAGGCTTTATAACCATACAGCCGCGAACAGCGGATTGCTCTGCGAGGTCAGCTTTGGCTACAAGTTCGTTGTACCATTGCGAATAATCATCAGTCCGTTTTGTAAAGTTTTTTAATTCTTTAGCCATTATCTTGTGAATGTTTTTACTTGGAATATTTAAAACACCGTTTCGCCTTTGAAAAGCATTCTACTATCAGCTCCAAAGGCGGTCAGCGTTACGGATTTTCTTGTGGTCGGAATTGATGCCGCGCCATGCCAGAATCAATGCCACTATTGAAATGAAAGGTGCAAATGCAATTGAAGACCAGCTGACCGATGCATTCTCAATGGCATTATAACCGATTATGGCAGCGTCACAAACGGTAAATATCACCATCAGCAAAGAAACGGCACATACGCGTTTCTGGAGAGAGAGGTTGCGATAGAGAAATATGTCTATAAGCGACAAAAGTGCCGAGAGACCGGAAATAACCGCCAAGTATATCGTGCCCTGGCTGAACGGCTGTGCATTGCCGGTCAGCTCGCCTTCAGTGCTTATACCCCAGGTATGAAAATCAAGAGCGTAGTCCGGAAGTTGCCATTGACCGAGGGAGCATGCCGTAAAAGCCAGCATGCAACCGAAGGCAATGAAGAGAAACACCGTCTGCCATCTTTGTAACACCATGATATTATTCTTTCCTTTTGTATGTTTATTAATATCTGCCGAACCCTCTTCCATTTGGAATAAACAGTCTTTTTGAGAGAATCAGCAGATACGTAATTCGTATTTATATGCAAAATTACAAAGATTATTTCACATACGCAAATCATTTATTAAATAGGTGAAGCTGTAATCTGAATATTTATTAATTAGGTAGGGGATATCTTTAGCAGACAACCGGTTAACAAAGCATTGTCAACACTTATTGGCGTGGTATTTGTTATAATAAAACTAAAGTTGTTACCTTTGCAGGTACAACATGACTGTCAATACAGAAACTGACAACGTATAAACGACTATGCCACAAAAAATCGACATAACCGACATTAACGGCATTATAGCCAATGTCAAAAAAGGCCACCTGAAAGATGCCATCGATGCAGCGAAACGCTGTGCGGTGGCTTTGGGACTGTGGAAACAATTTGACGCCCTCTCCGCTCAGGAAGGTATTTACAAGGCCATGGCTCAATATCTTTCTAAAGACTCTGATTCCCACCATCGACATAAAGCGCTTGGAGGTATAAAAGAAGAATTGCTTAGGTTGGCAGATGCCTTGCGTCTGCAGATGGATGTTGAATCCCCGAGACCCGGAAGAGAATCAGATATATATACCACTGCGATAAGGACACGGAGATACCTTAAGCATGAAAGCCTCGGCTCTATTATTTCCGGGACAGAAAATATTGTAGAGGATGGCAAATATGATTACATAGATAAATTGTTTTTACAGATACTAACCACCCAACATCTGTCAATGGAAGATTATAGCGAGCTAGAGTCATTTCTTTATTTTGAAAAGAGTGATTTTGCTGGCCAGGCCATGATACTGAGCGCATTGGGTCTTGCCAACTTATATTACTACGACAGAAAGAAATTGCAACTTCTCCTTGAATATCATTCTTTCGATAATCCTGCATTGACAGCAAGGAGTCTGACAGGTATCTTTCTTACTTTGTGGAGACATCCTGCAAGGATAAGTCTTGATGTGGAGATGACGGATCAAATCAAGAATCTTCTTAAAAACGAAGCCGTCTTCCAAAATCTTCATACTGTAGCCATGGCATTTCTCGCTTCAAGGGATACAGAACGTATCAATGCCAAAATGCAGAACGACATCATACCGGAACTACAACGTCTTCAATCCGATTTCATGCGCCGTTTCCCCGGCGGGACGGACATGAAAGAACTTCTTGACCCTGAAAAGAATCCGGAATGGGAAGAAATGCTGCAGAAAAGCGGGCTAAATGATTCCATGCAGGAATTGGGCGAAATGCAGGCACAAGGTGGCGATGTGCTGATGTTGCCTTTCAGCAATCTCAAGAATTTCAGTTTTTTCAGAACTGTTGGCAACTGGTTGCTTCCGTTCGATGCCTCACATCCATATCTGAGCAAGGTCTCGGAACAAGACAAGAATCTGTTGGATTTGATAAAAAAGTCCGCTGATTTCCTATGTGATTCCGATTTGTATTCCTTATGTCTTACCATAGAGAAAATGCCGATGGGAAGAGGGAAAAAGATGCTGGATCAGTTAGGTATTCAATTGGAACAATATCGCGAAGACAAGGCGACTTCACTTCATAAGAGCCTGGAAGCTCCTATAAAGTCGCAGATAACTCTTTATGTCAGAGCGTTATCGCGATTATGCAACCTGTTTCCCAACAAGGGACTTCGTTTGCCCAATCCATTTACCAAGGCGATAGTCCCAACATTATTGCCTGAAATCGGGTCTTTGTTCAACGACAAAGACATGATGCAATCAATGTGTGAATTTCTTTTCACACGAGGATATTACGAAGAAGCGCTGCCAATTCTCCTAAAGATGGAGATTACAGAGCCGGAGAATCCTGTGTTGATGGAGAAGATAGGATTTGCGTTACAGCAGACTTCGGATGCAGAAAAAGCGCTTGAGTATTACCATAAGGCTGAAATTCTTTCGTTGAAACCGAGCAAATGGCTGCTGCGCAAACTGGCCACCCTGTATCGTGCTTTGGGCAGGCATGAAGAAGCTACAAGATATTGGCGTTTGTTGTCGGATGTCACTCCCGATGATGTCAAGACAACCATGCAACTTGCTAATGCTTTGTTCGACAACGGAGAGATGGAGGAAGCCTTAAAGTATTACTATAAGGTAGACTATCTTAACGGAGGTTCTCCAAAGACTTGGCGTCCAATAGCTTGGTGCGAGTTCCGTCTTGGCAACCATGAAAATTCTCAGACATATTACAACCGTTTACTGTCATTGAGTGAAGATGGCACAGACTGTCTCAATGCCGGTCATCTTGCTCTTGCAAGAGGGCGTTTCGACAACGCTATTGAACTTTACCGTCGTGCTGCCATACACAGTAAGGGCGGTGTAAAATGGCTGTTAGAGCAGCTGGCACAAGACAGCGATATTCTTTTAGAGTCAGGTCTTGATGCCGAAGCGCAAGGAATTCTTGCAGATAGAATCTGTTACGAAGTGGAGTTCTGACAAATACTTGGAACTTCAAAAATATTAATCCCCGTTCCACAAATTTTGCGATGGAACGGGGAATTTTTGTACTTATGTGATAAAAATCATTATTCCATTATGTTCTTTATTTGAAGGTGTCAGGAAGGTCATTCTCATAAAGAACGGTGTCACCCCGTTTCAGCATTGTCGCTAACAGTTGCTGCGATTCCGCGAAGCTTTCTACAATATGAAGATTTTCAGCCGGGAAATCCGATTCTTTCAAGCCGGCCACAAGAGCTTCGCGGTTGTATTGGCCTACTATCACAGCAATGTCCACATTCTCGCCGATATTCTTACCCAGAGCCTTGTTGAGTTCGAACTGGCGGTCGCCGAGTTCTATCATGCCAGGGGTGACGATAATGCGGTTGCCATCTTTTTTGAAGTGGGAGAGAACCTCAACGGCCATTTTGCTGCCTACAGGATTGGAGTTGAAAGCATCGTCTATTATGGTTACTCCTCCGGGAGTCTGTTTTATGCTGAGACGATGTTCCACTTGTTCTATGCGGCTTACTGCATACTTAATCTTATCGTCCGGCACTTTCAGGTATCGTGCCACGGCAACAGCACCCAAGAGATTTGATATGTTGCTTTCTCCTACTAACTTTGTCTCAAGCTCAAGATGTGCTCCATCGGGAAAAACAGCGGTGAAAACGGTGCCTTGCGGTGTGTAGACTATGTTTTCGGCTATTACGTCGGCATTGGCGGGATTGCTGATAGCGTAACGTAACGATTTGCAATTATCTACATGCCTGTTTGCACAATATTCGAAATCGTTGTTTATCACAGCGAGGCCGTCGGCAGGCAGCGCATCGGCAAGCTCAAACTTTGTGCGCTGCACATTCTCTATGCTTTTGAATGATTCAAGGTGCATCTCTCCGACAGCGGTGATGATGCCTATTTCAGGATGTACCAGATCACATATCTCTTTGATGTCGCCTATCTGTTTGGCTCCCATCTCACAGATGAAGATGCGATGGTTGGGACGCATCATTTCGCGAACAGTGCGTATGACGCCCATAGGCGTATTGTAACTGCCGGGTGTCATAAGAGTGTCGTACTGTTCACTCAATATCCTATGCAGGTAATGCTTTGTAGATGTTTTGCCGAAACTGCCTGTAATGCCTACAACAGTAAGTTGAGGCATGGATTTCAGTATAGAGGCTGCCTGATTGTAATATTTCTTGTTGATGGCATTTTCAACCGGTTTCAGTACAATGACCGCAAATATTACCCATATCCAGGGGAATATGACACACAGCATCATGGCGCCCAACGGCAACAGTACATCTTCGTTCTGTCCATACCAGATGCCGACGAACTTACCCATGGAGCCGAGAATGCACAAGGCAATGAAACCCAAGACAGGTATTATTGCCGTTGTTATGTAAATGCGCCATACGCGTTTGGTAAAAACGAGTGGTTTCTTATATTTTTTCCGGATTATGAGGAAAATCTTTGTTATCGCGACAATGCCTAAAATCAAAATTGACGCCAACGTGTTGATTAACGTTGAATAGAGCAGAAAGAGCATCGCTACATCAACTAGCGTCCAGGCATCGGCAATGTGATTTCGCTGATACCTCCAATAACGGTCTATACGGTAGGAATTTTGCTGCAACATCTGTATGCTATGCTTAAAATTCAGCAACATATAGATGCCGCATATAACGAAAATAACTATATAATAAGCCTGCATTGTTAGGTGATTTACTTAAGGTTATTTGAGATCTTTCAGCAGGAATTCAGAGAGCACCGCCCGGAATCCCATAGGATTGTCAAGGAAAGAATAATGACCGCAACCCTCAAAGCTTACTAATCCGGCATCCGGAATAAGCTTTTCCATGATTTTTGCGTCATGCAGTGGGGTGGCTGTATCCTGTTCGCCCCAAATCAGAAGCGTAGAGGCCTTTATACGAAGCATTACCGACTTAAGGTCTTCATTTACTACTTTGCTAAGTATTCTACGCATCATAGGAGAAGCTCTGGCATAGTCGCTGCTGCCACGTTTTGCCCTCATTCGTTCTATCCTTGCTTCAGCCTTCTTGGCGCCTAAAAGAGCTTTATAAAGGTGCTTTGAGGCTTTATATGTATAGACTTTAAAGTAATACTTTAATGAACGTCTTGGCTTGACTCCCGCTGCATCCACTAATACAAGCTTTTTGACGAAGTCATTACGAGAACTGAGGAGTATACCTATCCGGCCACCGAAACTATGACCTAACAGAACAGGTATTTCACCTGCTACAGTCTTGATGAAATCCTCGGTGAAACGGGTATAATCTTCCACTCCCCAAACAGTATGAGGCTCTTCACTCTTTCCGAATCCCGGGAAATCTATGTTGTAGACATGCATCTTGCCTTCAAGTTGCTTCTGGATACTTGCCAAAGTAGAGTGTTCGCAACCCCAACCATGCATCAGAAGTACTTTGGGGGCATCTTCAGGTCCAGTCTCAGAATAGCAAACCTGTATGCCTTGTATATCTACTGTCTTAATCATAGCACAAAATTAGTGAATTATTTTGAAATAACCCCTAAAATCAAGTAGAGATTTACTCATTGTTTGGCCGGAAGAAACACAAAACAAACGGCGGCTATAAGACAAATAAAGGCCGCTATATAATTCCATTGCAGTTTTTGTCCCTGGAAAATGAAAACGGCAATTATAGTAAAGACCGTTATGCTTATTACCTCTGCGAGTACTTTCAACTGAAAAAGATTGAAAGGCCCGCCGTTTTCTGTGAATCCAATTTTATTCGCGGGAATCATAAAACAGTATTCAAACAATGCAATTCCCCACGAGAGCAGTATCACTGCGAATAAAGGCCAATTCTTAATCAGCCCTCGCTTTTCGAGCTGAAGATGCCCGTACCATGCAAAGGTCATGAATATGTTTGACACGACCAATAGTAGTATTGTTATCAATTTCAGTTTCACACTGCAAAGTTACGAAAAAGAGAGAAAATAGTAGTTGTAAAGCATTCGGCTACATGGCATTTTCCGGACAGACTGAAGTCGCAGGCAAAAATAATTTGGTCATATGTTTTATAACATAAGATCCGATTGTCCATATATGAAGGATTATTGTTATTTTTGCACAAACAAGTTAACCTATCATGAACAAAGTAGTATTATCTTCATTAGGACTTTCATTATTACTCTTCTTTATAGTGATGTGGCTGTTTGAAGGACAACAACCTATTTACCTGCTGTTTGGTGCAGCGGGTATAGGTTTTTTAGTGGCTTCTTTCTTATGGGCAAAAACTGAGGAAGACGAAGGAGGAAAGGAGTAAGTTCATTGATTTTTACCCTTTCCGCCATCCTTGCTGAAACAAATGGAAAAGTTTTACGGATAACGGAGTTAGGAAGATATATCGGAAAATTAATCCGGCTTTAACTTTCTTGGTGTCGTTTTTTATAATAAGAACAAGGCGACATAAGGTTTAGATATGTGGAAATTCAGATTTTTTCTGTATCTTTGCACACTATTCTATGGAAAGGTATGTAGAACGAAAAATAGGGCCAAAAATGCGCAAACGTATCCGCGAGCTTATATTGCTCGAGGGTATAGGAGAAGTGCATGTCAGCGAAGGCTTGATGAACGATTTTATAGATTGTGGTCGGTTGATCACCCTGAAAGCCGGGGAACCCCTTATTGCCGCCGGAGAAATGAATCCGGACTTTTATCTGCTTATTGAAGGCATTATGAGGCAATGGTATTGGAATGTGGATGTCGAGGTTACAGCTGCTTTTGGTATTGCCGGGACACAGATTCTGAATTTCTACAGCTACACAGCAAACGAACCTTCGCGTAACTATATAGAGCCTTGTTGTAAATCCAAGCTTATGAGGGTCCCCAGAGAGGATTATGACCGGTTCCTGCATACTTCGTTGGAGTTTTGTAACTGGCGTCTTAAACTGGCATATGACCAGTGCTTTTTTACAGAGATGCGAAACCAGGTAATAAAAGGTGATGCTCGCCAACGTTATATGGCATTGCTTAAAAGCCGTCCGGAAATTATAAAGAAAGTATCGCTAAAGACTATAGCCACTTATTTAGGCATAACTCCGCAATACCTTTCCCGGCTTCGAAATACCTTGGAATAATCCGCCCGAATAGAAAAACAAGCCGCATCGTTATCTGGCGCAGCTTGTTTTTCCGGGGATGTAAGTTGCCTTACAATAAAAGACGTAGCTTACAATCTTAATTATTTGTTAACCTGGAATTTGTTCCAGCCTTCACGCAGATAAGCTATAGTCTGCTCGGCAGCGGCAACTCCGGCGTTGAAGTTAGCTTCTGCAGTCTGGGCTCCCATCTTCTTGGGTGTGAAGAATACACGGTCGGCGAACTTCTTCTCGAACTCTTCGGCTTTGTCTGGCTTGATGTCGGAGATATAACGCAGGTCAGGACGCTCCTCAAGGGCTTTCATCAGGCCATCTTCGTCGATTACCTCTTTGCGGGCAGTGTTGATGAGCACACCGCCTTTGGGCATCTTCATGCAGAGGTCATAACCGATGGAGCCGCGAGTCTGAGGAGTAGCGGGTATGTGGAGCGATACATAATCGTTCTCACTGAAGAGCTCTTCGGGAGTGTGGAGTGGTTTAACACCCTCACATTCTATCTTCTCGTCGGGAACGAAAACATCGAGGGCAGATACTTCCATGCCGAAGCCTTTGGCGATTCGGGCTACGTTGCGGCCAACCTGACCGAAAGCGTAGATGCCGAGTTTCTTGCCTTTGAGCTCTGAACCGGATTTGCCATTATAGCGGTTGCGGCACATGAACACGAGCATGCCGAAAACGAGTTCTGCAACAGCGTTGGAGTTCTGTCCGGGTGTATTCATGACAACGATGCCACGTTCGGTTGCTGCGTTGAGGTCGATGTTG
>CAJMDR010000012.1 GCA_905212215.1 uncultured Porphyromonadaceae bacterium | reverse complement strand
GTAACGCTTCCGCGAAAATACAATGAATATCTTGAAAGACAGGGGATTAAATGTCGTATATTTTCGCCGATTGTACCGCTTTTGTCAACTCACCAAAACAATCGTGACCACAGAAAAATAATGGTTATAGACGGTGCGGTGGCGTTTTGCGGTGGGATAAATATTTCAGATGAATATATTAATGAAAAGATGCGTTTCGGGCATTGGAAAGATACGGGATTTATGCTCAGAGGCGAGGCGGTCGCGGGATTTACGGCGATGTTTCTTGAAATGTGGAACGTAAATGATGAACACATTGAGGATTGCGGTGAATATATCCAAGCGTCAAAAAAATATTCCGTAAGTACGGACGGATTTGTAATACCGTTCGGCGATACTCCGCTTGATGAAGTTTATGTCGGAAAGCGTGCATATATAAATAATCTGAACAATGCGTCGGAATATGCTTATATAATGACGCCGTATCTTGTTATTGATGACGAGATGTATGAGTGTATGAAGTATGCGGCTCAAAGGGGCGTTGACGTTAAGATTATAATGCCACATATTCCTGACAAGAAATATGCGTTCTATCTTGCGAGAACATATTATAAGGAACTTTTGAAAGCAGGTATAGAAATATACGAATATACACCCGGTTTTGTTCACGCGAAAATGTCGATAAGTGACGGTAAAAAAGCCATTGTCGGTACGGTAAACCACGATTACAGAAGTTTGTATCTTCACTATGAATGTGCGGCTTATATGCTTAATGTACCGGCGGTTATGGATATTGAACGTGATTTCAAAGACACGCTTGAATTGTCGCAGAAGATTACATTAGAGGACGTTAAACATTTTAATATTTTCACAAAGCTTTTAGGACATATTATAAGGTTAGTAGCACCACTACTATAAAAAAATGCGGTCATACAGACCGCATTTTTGTTTGTTATAGTGAGGTGTACATACTGTATAGGTTGTAGTACAATCCTTTTTTATCAATCAATTCTTGGTGTGTGCCTTGTTCTTCGATACCGTTTTCGGTGAGGACAAGAATCATATTTGCGTTACGGATTGTTGTAAGTCTATGGGCGATTGTGAATACTGTTCTGCCTTTTGCAAGTTTTTCGAGTGAGTCTTGCACGATTTTTTCGCTTTCATTATCAAGTGCGGAGGTCGCTTCGTCAAGAATAAGTATAGGCGGATTTTTTAAGAATACTCTTGCGATACTTATTCTTTGCTTTTGACCGCCCGAAAGTTTAACTCCACGTTCGCCGACATATGTGTCATATCCGTTTTCGAGGTTTGAAATAAATTCATGTGCGCCTGCAAGCTTGGCGGCGTTTATAACATCTTCGCGTGTTGCACCGCTTAATCCGTAAGCGATGTTTTCAAAGACCGTTCCCGAGAACAAGTAAACGTCCTGTTGAACGACACCGATTGAATTTCGGAGCGAATTTAATGTGACGTTTTTTATATCTTTGCCGTCAATTAAAATACGTCCTTCTGTGACATCATAAAAACGTGGGATAAGGTTACAAAGCGTTGTTTTTCCGCCGCCTGACGGACCGACAAGTGCAACGCTGTCGCCTTTCTTGATGTTAAGATTTATATTTGACAGCACGTTTGTGTCATCGTCACTGTAATGAAATCCGACGTTTTCAAACGTTATATTTCCTTGAACATTTTTCAATTCGTCGGCATTTTCTTTTTCTGTTATTTCGGCAGGTGCGTCCATAATTTCAAGGAAACGCTCAATACCTGTCATACCGCGTTGGAATTGTTCGGTAAATTGAATGATTGTACGCAAAGTGGCAAGGAGCGTGCTTACATACAAAAGATATGCGGTAAGGTCGGCAGGGGAGATTTTGCCGGCAACCATGGAGGGTAACAGGAGGCTGAGGAAGACGATGGCGGCAATGGCTATATTCAGCACTGCTATGGGTAGCAATTCAAGCTTTACCGGCACGAAATCTATGTAATATGCTTCCGGGTCAAGAGGAATGATATGCCAGCAGTATTGTATCCATAGCAACAGAAGTCCTATCGCATTGCCGATAAGCAGCCCGTAGATGGCTATCCTCAACGCCATATATACGAAAATCTTGCGGACCTGTGCTTTGGTAGAGCCCAAGGCACGAAGAATGCCTATCAGACGCACCTTGTCGATTATCAGTATCAGCATCGCCGCGATAAGGGTAATGCAGGCTACGACTGTCATAAGGCTGAGGATGACGATAACATTGGTGTCAAGCAACGACAGCCAGGAGAAATATGGCCCGGAATTGTCTGTTATTGTCTGTACTCTATAAGGGATGAATACCTCATTGCCCATATAGGCTTCGTTGAGGCGTTGCTGAAGCCTCGAACCATATTCATTCACCCTGTTGAAGTCATCGGTAAGGATACGCAGGTTGATGCTCTTATTACCTTCTATCTTTGCCACATCTCGCAGATCGCCGATGTACCCCAATGCTATGAGGTCGTCGAACTGTTCGAAATGTGTGGCATAGATGGCGGCTATGCGGTAACGACGCGCCTTTATCTCATCGTTTAAATAGAAAGTAGGAATGGAGTCGCCTACTTTTAATCCTAAGTCGGAAGCCATTTTCGAGGAAATGGCAATCTCTGACGCCGAAGCGGCAGAAGTGAAGTCAGGCATCTTGCCCGCTATGGTCTGAGAGCCAAGGAAATCAGTAAGGGAGTGACCGTCGGTCCCTTTAATATAAATGCCCTTGAAGTCGTTTCTTGTCTTAAAGAGGGCAGGAACAGTCAACTCCGATTCGTATAAGGAGATATATTCCTCGTCATTAAGTATTCCCTGAAGGGTGGGAGTAATGGAAATAAGATTGTCGGGTTCCTTCTCAGTCTTGTCAATGGAACGATATACCTGCAGATGCGCGTTGAAGCCGGCAAGCTTGTCGGTTATCTGCTGCTTGAAGCCTGCCACGATTGCCAGAGCGCACAACATTATGCAGACGGAAAGAGCCACGGCGGTAACCGCTACTCCGACGGCAGGAGAGCGTGATGCTTTCCTGCCGTCGGCGCGACGTGAGGTCAAGGCTGTACGCCTTGCTATGTAGAGGGATAAAGACAAAACCTGTTGTTTCAGTCCATCACATTATGGGCAACGCCCACAATGTCGAGATTATGGTCTTCTACGAATTTGAGAATGGCGTCGCGTTCAGCTCCCGGCTTGATGTCTTCGCGGATGCGGAGTATGGCATTGCGCACCGATGTGCCGCTCTGATACAGATGACGGTAACACTTGGCTACATCGTCAATAACATCGTCGGACATGTTCCCCTTGCGCATGATGTAAGCGTTGACGCCATAATATGCTATGGGGTTGTGGGCCATTATTGCAGAAGGAGGCACATTGCCGTTGAAACGGCTGCTACCCTTAATGAGCACCCAGGGACCTACACACGAACCCTCGTGGCCTATGACGTTGCTGGAAAGGATTACATAGTTGCCGATCTCCACATCTCCCGCAAGCTTGACGCCGTTGCCGAGAACGCAATAGTCGCCTATTTTGCAGTCGTGACCGATGTGGCTCTGTGCCATGATGAAGGAGTTGTTGCCGATCTCCGTGTAGCCGTTCTCATGAATGGAACGGTTTATGATTACATGTTCATGGATTTTGTTGCCACGGCCTATGCGCAGGTACGAGGTCTCGCCGTGCCAGCGGAAATCCTGAGGATTGGCGCCTATCACGGCACCCTCGAAAATTTCGTTGTCATCGCCTATGATGGTATTGTGGAGCACCGAGGCGTGCGGACGGATCTTGCAGTTATTGCCGATAACGGTGTCTTTGTCTATGAAAGCAAAGGCATCGATCTTTACATTGTCGCCTAACTTTGCCGTCGGGTCGACGAACGCAAGGGGATGGATTATGTTGGCCATAGTAAATAGCTTTTAGTTTCTGATAGAAAAAGAACCGGAGGCAATATGGTTGTAGTATTGCCTTCCGGTTCCGATATACGGTTATCGTCCGCCACCTAATGTCTGGTAGAGGTAGATGATGCCGCCTACACGCTGATACCAGCAGCTAAGAGCCGACATCTGTGCGCTCAGCAGCGAGGTGCGTGAGTTGAGCAGTTCCAGATAAGTGGCGTCACTGGTGGTGAACAGAATCTCGGTGTAGTTGACACTCTTCTCCAGGTCATCGATCTGAAGCATAAGCTTGTCGCGCTTTTCACCGGCGGTACGTATCTGCATCAGGGCGTCGCTGACCTGCGACGAGGCGTTCAGAATGGAGTACTCGAAGTTGTTCAGAGCCTGTTGCTGCTGGGCTTTGGCAGCCTCCAACTGGGCAATGTTGCGGCCTCGCGAGAAAAGCGGGGCGGTAAGCTGTCCGGCAAGCTGGATGAACCATTTGCCGGGATTACTTATCATGCTTCCGAGAGCGTTGGTAAAGCCTCCGTTGGCACTGATCACAAGCGAGGGATAGAAGTTTGCCCTGGCAAGGTTGGTGGCATAGTAAGCGGTGGCGAAGGAACGCTCTGCAGCACGCACATCAGGGCGCACGGCAAGATAGTTCATCGGCACTCCGTCAGTGACTACGGAAGGCAGACTTACATTCATGTTGTTGGTGACAGGCCATGTGCCGGGATAAGAGTTGAGCAGCAGGCTGAGGCTATTCATCGCCTGATGTATGTTCAGCTCAAGATCCGGAATGGATGCAAGCAACTGATGATACATTGCCTGCGCCTGTACAACTGCGGCCTCGTTGGTCTTTCCGGCTTCCTTCATCAGCTTCATGCTGCGTACCTGGTCTTCCCATATCACGGCAGTGCGCTTGGTGAGGTCCATCTGCTGGTTCAGCATCACTATCTGATAGTAGCAGCGTGCCACAGCACAGATTATCTGGCTCTGTGCGGCCTGACGGTAAGCCTCGGCCATGTCCACTCCTACCTGGGCGCTTCGCTTGGAGTTGAGGAGTTTGCCGAAGACATCCACTTCCCATGCTGCCTGCAACGGAAGCTGATATGACCAGCCCCAGTCGCCCTGACCATATTTCGCTCCTCCGCCGTTGGGTGCGAAGGTGAGCGACGGCAGGTAGGCGAGCTTGGCTCCCTTGAGCTGGGCGTTGGCAATGTCCACGTTCAGGCGGGCATTGTCAAGGTCGGTATTGTTGCGCAGAGCCATTTCAATGTAGCCCTGCAAAGTCGGGTCGGTGAAGACCTGTCTCCAGCTCAGATTCCCTAAAGCAAGAGAGTCAATGCTGTCGTTGAGTGACCTGGCATAGTCGTTAATGACCTTATTGTCGTTGGGCAGCTCATATTTTTTGTATATGTTGCAGGCTGTCAGCCCGAAGGCCAACAGCGCTGCAGCAGCGTATTTGATTAATCTCTGTGTCATGGTGCTTAGGTTATTGCTTTATGGAGTATTGTTCCAGTTCAGCGTTGATGGAATCGCCTTTATGGTCTTCTTCCCATTTCAGCGGCGAAATCTTTTCCTGCAGTGTCTGGAAGAGTACAAACAGGGCAGGCACAATGAAGATCTGCAGCAACATGCCTATGAGCATACCGCCCACGGCACCGGTACCGAGTGCCTGGTTACCGTTGGCGCCCGCGCCATGTGCGAACATCATGGGCAAAAGACCGATGATCATTGCCAGCGACGTCATGAGGATAGGACGCAGACGAGCTACGGCACCCTGGATGGCAGCCTTGACAATGCTCATGCCTGTCTGACGGCGTTCAAGAGCGAATTCCACAATAAGGATGGCGTTCTTGGCAAGAAGGCCGATAAGCATGATGAGCGCGATCTGCAGATAGATGTTGTTTGCTATGTCGCGGAGGTTGGCGAAGATGAAGGTACCCATAAGGCCGAACGGTACGGAAAGGATAACCGCCCATGGCAACGAGTAACTTTCATACTGCGCGCAGAGGATGAGGTAGACGAACAGCAGTACGAGTCCGAACACCATTGCCGTCTGGCTGCCGCCTGAGCTGGAAGCCTCCTCACGGGCAAGACCTGAATATTCAAAGCCATAGCCGGTGGGTAGAGACTGTTCGGCAACTTCTTCGATGGCCTTCATGGCCTGACCCGATGAATAGCCTTCTGCCGGGTTGCCGGTAACAGCGATTGCCGTGTACATGTTGAAACGGTTGATTACGTCAGGACCATAAACGCGACTCAGTTTGACGAAGTTGTCGATGGGCGCCATCTCGTTACCGTTGCGAACTTTCACTCTCTTAAGCGTCTCCGGGCTTACTCGGGCTTCCGGGTTGGCCTGCATCATGACGCGGTACAACTTGCCGAACTTGTTGAAGTTGGAGATGTACATACCGCCGTAATAACCCTGCAGAGCCTGCAGAACAGCGTTTTGGGTGAGGCCTGCCTGTTTTACCTTGGCTACGTCAATCTCCACCAGG
This sequence comes from uncultured Porphyromonadaceae bacterium, assembly GCA_905212215.1. GTDB lineage: Bacteria > Bacteroidota > Bacteroidia > Bacteroidales > Muribaculaceae > Lepagella. Next base: position 9,572 of record CAJMDR010000012.1, on the reverse strand, counting down.
TATTGCGGGAAGGTGGGGGTGAAAGTAGAATAAGCGGCGGCCGGACGCGCATTAAGGGCCGCGATGAAGTTCTGATAGACGGCAAAGAAGTCGTCGAGCTTGCCGCCTGTCTTGTCCTGAAGCTTGATCTCGAAACCGTTGGTTGCCGAATAACCGGTAATCATAGGCGGCTTGAAGAAGAAGAACTGGCCATCCTTCACTTTCTGTCCTACCATCATGTATAACTGTCCTAACACAGCATCCGCACTCTCTGTCTTCGGATCACGTTCATCCCACGGACGGAGGTTGATGATGAATGAACCGTAGGAAGGACCCTGACCACCCATGAAGCTATAGCCTGTGATAGCAGTACGGGTACGGATAGCCGGAATCTTGCCTGCTATGGAGTCGATGGTATTCATTACCGCGAGGGTGCGTTCCAGTGTAGTGCCCGGCGGCATATTGATGGCTGCCATGACGGTACCTGTGTCTTCTTCAGGCACCATTCCCGAAGGGGTATGGTTCATGAGAAGCACAAGAGCCGCTATGGAAGCCGCGGTTATGCCCAGGCTTATCCATTTGTGGTTCACACACCAATTGGTAATTTTCTTATATTCTGCCAGAACCTTGTCGAACACATTGTTGAAGGCATCGATGAAACTGCGCTGGAAAATGCCAATCACAGCTATCAGGGCGCATACGCTTGCAACAACGAGTTTCCAGATGGCCTCGATCTGATACCAGCCGAGTACGAGGAACACTATGGCGGCAAGAGCCAAAGAAGTTACCAGCGGGGGGAAGCCGAGACGTTTCTTGACTATCTCTTTGGCAGCCGCTCCGGCGGCGGAGTAGGCGTCGGACATACGTTCCTTGAGGGGAGCCACAGAGCCGTCGGGCTTATGCGGTTTCAGGAACAGGGCGCAGAGTGCCGGAGAAAGGGTAAGTGCGTTGATAGCGGACAGACCGATGGCCATTGCCATGGTGAGGCCGAACTGACGGTAGAACACACCCGAAGTGCCGGGCATGAAAGATACCGGAATGAACACAAGCATCATCACCAGTGTGATGGAGATGAGGGCGCTGGTGATCTCGCCCATAGCGTCGATAGCGGCCTGACGGCTGGAGGTATAGCCTTGGTCCAGTTTGGCGTGGACCGCCTCCACCACCACTATCGCATCGTCCACCACAATGGCTATCGCAAGAACCAGTGCCGAGAGAGTAAGGAGGTTCAGCGAGAAGCCGAAAATATACAAGAGGAAGAAAGTACCGATAAGGGCCACAGGAATGGCGATGAGCGGTATCAGTGTCGAGCGGAAGTCCTGCAGGAACACGAATACCACAAGGAACACCAGCACGAAGGCCTCGATGAGGGTCTTTACAACCTCATGGATTGAGGCAAAGAGGAAGTCATTGACGTTGAGGGAGGTGGAGAGCACAAGTCCTTTCGGCAGGTCTTTGCTCCATTCCTTCATCTTGGTCTGCAGATCCTCGATAACCTTGGTTGCGTTAGAACCGGCGCTCTGGAAAATAATAGCGGAACCCGAGATATGGCCGTTGGGGGTATTGTTGAAGCCGTAATCAAGTCGTCCGAGCTCAACTTTCGCAACATCGCCCAGACGCAGAATCTGTCCTTCGGGAGTAGCTTTCACTACTATGTCCTCGAACTGTTTTGCATCTTCAAGACGACCGGTGAAGCGCATGGTGTACTGGAAGCTCTGGTTTGCATTCTCTCCGAACGAACCGGGAGCAGCCTCAATATTCTGCTCTGCCAGCACTGCGGAGATATCGGAAGGGACAAGACCGTACTGGGCCATTACTTCCGGCTTGAGCCATATACGCATGGAGTAGTCGGCACCGAAGCTCATGGCATCGCCCACACCGTTCACACGCTTGATCTCAGGTACGATGTTGATAGACATGTAGTTGTCTATGAACTCCTTGGTGTAAGCATCGTTGGGGTCATAGAGGTTGATAACCATCAGCATGGATGACTGGCGTTTCTGAGTGATTACGCCAACCTGGTTAACCTCGGCGGGAAGGAAAGACGAAGCTTTTGCCACGCGGTTCTGAACATCGACCGCTGCCATATCCGGGTCACGACCCGGTTTGAAATAAACGGTAATGTCTGCGGAGCCGTTGTTGGCAGCCGAAGAATACATGTAGTCCATGCCTTCGGCACCGTTTATCTGCTCCTCAATAGGAGTAATGACGGATTTCAGCACCGTCTCGGCATTCGCACCGGTATAGGAGGTGGAAACGCGGATGGTAGGCGGCGCAATGTCCGGGTACTGCTCGATAGGCAGCGATACCAGACCCAGAATACCGAATATCACAATAAAAATTGATATTACGGTGCTGAGTACCGGCCTTTTTATGAAGTTTGATACATTCATATTGTTATACTTTCAGATTGAAGATTGAATATTTCAGCGGCATAATGGAGAGCTGGAGCCGCCTTATCTTCACTTCATGTTAACGTTTCGGTTTGATGATGAGGCTGTCCTTGAGGGTGAAGCCAACACCTTCTGTTGCGATTACGTCGCCGGGATTCAAGCCTGAGGTGACGATGTAGGAATGGCCGTCGTTAATGTCAGATACAGTGATGGGAGTGCGGTGTACCATGTTGTTCTTATCCACAGTGAAGACGAACTTCATGTCCTGCATCTCGGTGGTAGCTTTCTGAGGTATCTGGATGGCGTTCGGAGTCATGTTCGGAATCAGCACCTGGGCTGTGTTTCCGCTGTGGAGCATACCGTTGGTGTTGGGGAATACCGCTACAAATTTAGCAGCTCCGGTCTGCGGGTCAAGAACGCCGCTGATGCTCTTAACTCGGCCTTTGAGAGGATAGACTTCGCCGTTAGCAAGCTTGAGGCTTACTTCCGGCATTCCTGCTATTGCCTGCTCCAAAGTACGTTTGCCGTTATCGGTGAGTGCGAGCACTTCCTTCTCGTTCATGGAGAAATAGGCTTCCATTTCACCGTTGTTGCTGAGCACGGTAAGAAGGGTCTGCGGCGATACCAAGGCGCCCTCCTTGAAGTCGATCGTACCTACTATGCCCGAAGCGGGAGCAGTGATAGTTGAATAGCTGAGGTTCTTCTGAGCCGAAACGAGCTGAGCCTGAGCTGAGGAAAGAGCTGCTCTTGCCTGATTAGCCTGAGCTTTAGCTGCATTGAGTGCATCCACACTGAGCTGATAGGCCGTGGGAGCTATGATGTTTTGGTTGAGCAAAAGCTTGTTGTTGTTGGCATTCGTCTGCTGCGTGTTCACGTTCGCCAGAGCCACCTCCACGGCAGCCTTAGCCTGAGCCACCTGACCTTTGGCGGCATCCACGGCTGCCTGAAGTTGTACCTGGTCAATGCGGAAGAGGACCTGGCCTTTTGCCACCCTCTGACCTTCCTGCACGCAAACCTGAGTAATGAAACCCTGAATCTGAGGCCGAATCTCCACATCATTCGTACCGTGGAGCGTGGCGGGGTATCCTGTTTCCAGAGTGGCGTTTTCCTCGCCCACTGTCATCACCGCGAGCTCGGGAACCGCCTGTTGCTGTTGCTGGTCTTTCTTACCGCAGGCCGTCAGCATCAGGCCACACAGTCCCAACGCAATCGCTGACATGCTTAGCCAATTCTTTTTCATCTTTGTTCTGGTCTATTTGTGTTTATTATTTCACGGCTTAAAGACTTCGCCGCTACGCAATTATATAATGTGTGCGGCAAAGAATTTTCGGCACCCAAGTCCCCGAGACAATAGTATAAACGCCCGGAGGCCTGAATTTCCGGCTGCAAAGTTAGGAAAAAATATTGGTAATGAAAATTCCATTGCAGTTTTATTCTAAAAAAATGCAAGGTTTCAAGGGGTAAAAATCAGGTGTTCATCATCTCAACCAATGATTTCACCCAGAAATCACAAAGATTGAACAAAAAAGCCACTTGATTATTTTGTTAAATTAACATTTAATTGTTAACTTTGCACCGTCAAACAGAACTGGCTAAGAGGCGAAGTGAACCCCCGGCTCTCCTTAAATGTTAAATAATTGAAATTTCACTTCGTCTCGGTTTAATATGAAGAAGTCTATCATCTGGCTCTTGACGGTGATTATGGCAATCACCTTCGGTATATTGCTCTATTTCCAGGTTACATATATGGAAAGCATGGTCCGCATGCGTAAAGAGCAGTTTACCGAGAACGTAATGCGTGCGCTATACGGCGTAGGCCGCTACCTTGAGGAGCAGGAGACCCTATTCTACCTTGAACAGGATGCCGGCCTGCTTGATGATGATGTAGAATCACCAGGCAACAACACATCCATGAATTCAGGCGGCACAGAAGCCATGACCACGTTGGGCGCCCCGTTGCTGCCTCGTGAGGATTTTGCCACCAACAGCAGTGCGGCTGAAAGTTTCCGGCGCTTGCAAGATGCCCTGAAGTACCGCTACCGCTATCAACAATCGTTGCTCAATGAGGTCATAATAAGTATCATCCAGGAAAGCGCCGACCGACCCGCTTCGCAGCGAGTGGATTCCACTATGGTACGCCGATTCCTTCAATCGGAATTGAGCAAACGCGGCATGAATGTGCCGTTCACTTTCGCTCTTCAGGCTGAGGACGGAAGACTGCTTTACACCACGGCTGATTTCGATGTGAACCTTGTCACTGACATGCAGCAAGGCAAGAAGGTCGAGGGCATGTACACATTCATGCTTTTCCCCAACAGCGATGTGCGCTATAATCTGTTGGTGGATTTCCCGACAGAGAAGAACTATATATATCGTTCAGTACGCTACATAATACCCACATTGGTATTCACAGCCATTCTATTGGTAGTATTCCTGTATACCATCATCATTGCCTTCCGTCAGAAGAAACTCTCGGAGATGAAGAATGACTTCATCAACAATATGACCCATGAGTTCAAGACACCTATCTCCACTATTTCACTTGCAGCCCAGATGCTCGATGACCCGTCGGTAAGCAAGACCCCGACGTTGATAAAGCATTGCTCGAAAGTGATAAACGAGGAGACCAAACGGCTACGAGTGCTTGTGGAAAGAGTTCTTGTTCTTTCCATGTTCGACAACGCTCAGTTACGTGTCAATCTCAGTGAGATAGATGCCAACAAGGTAATAAGGCAGGTTGTGAGCAACTTCAAGATAAAAGCCGAGAAATTCGGCGGTTCAGTCACCACTGATCTTAAAGCTGCAGATGCCGATGTTGCGGTAGATTCTGTCCACTTCACCAATGTCATCTATTCGCTGCTTGACAATGCGGTGAAATACCGTAAGGAAGATGAGCCGCCCCACCTTTCCATATCTACCACTGACACCAATTCCGGCACAGAACTGGAGATACGTATTAAGGACAACGGCATAGGTATACGCAGTCAGGACCAGAAACGCATTTTTGAACGCTTCTACCGCGTAGGTACCGGCAACAGGCACGACGTAAAAGGCTATGGCATAGGTCTTGCCTATGTTCGCGAGGTAATACATCAGTTCTCCGGTCGGATACGTGTAGAAAGCGAATATGGCGAAGGCACCACATTCGTAATTACGCTGCCTTTGGTTCCCGGAGGAGCGTCAAAGAAGGATATGGAGGACAAAAATAGTGAAATTTAGGCAGTTTAGTTAAACCTAAGGCCATAATATTTCATTATAATATAAAAGATAAAAAAGAAACATAAACACTACGATAATGGACGAAAAACTTAGAATATTGCTCTGCGAGGATGATGAGAACCTGGGCATGCTGTTGCGCGAGTTCCTTCAGGCCAAAGGCTTCTATGCCGACCTGTATCCAGACGGTGATGCCGGATACAAGGCATTCCTGAAAGGGAAATATGACCTCTGCGTGCTTGACGTGATGATGCCCCGCAAGGATGGCTTCACACTGGCAAAAGAGATACATAGTGTCAACTCCGAGGTGCCAATCATCTTTCTCACCGCCAAAGCGCTTAAGAACGATGTTCTGGAAGGCTTCAAGCTCGGTGCCGATGACTATATCACCAAGCCATTCTCCATGGAAGAGCTGGTGTTCCGTATAGGAGCCATCTTACGCCGCGTACGTGGCAAGCAGAACCGCGAGATCACCATGTACAAGCTCGGCAAATTCACCTTCGACACCCAGAAACAGGTACTTATTGCCGATGACAAGACCACAAAGCTCACAACCAAGGAAAGCGAGTTGCTCTCGTTGCTATGCGCCCATCAGAACCAGATTCTGGAACGCAACTATGCGTTGAAGGCGATATGGATCGATGACAACTATTTCAACGCCCGTTCCATGGATGTGTACATCACCAAGCTGCGCAAACACCTCAAAGCCGATCCTTCCATAGAGATAATCAATATCCACGGCAAAGGCTATAAGCTTATCGCACCTGAGGAGGAACGCAAACAAGCGGCAAACGCATAACCTTTCAAGGAAGATAGAAAGGAACTGAGAGAATATTATAAACGCATAATATTCCGTTATATATAGGAGCTGTACCAATCGATATTGACACAGCTCCTTAACATACATAAGTAGGAATGTTTAAAATACTGTTTTTTCTCTATCAATGGCTGATAGCGACACCAATATTATTAGTCGTCACTATCGCAACAGCCTTGACAACTATTATCGGCACCACCCTTGGCAGCCACAGAGTTCTTGCATACTGGCCAGCACATATCTGGTCTCGGTGTGTCTGTACACTGTTTTTTGTCAGAGTAAAAGTGGTCGGGCGCCAATATCTTGACAAAAAACAGAGCTACGTCTTTGTAGCCAACCATCAGGGAGCTTTCGATATCTGGGCTATCCTTGGCTATCTGAACCATAATTTCAAATGGCTGATGAAAAAGGAGCTTGAAAAAATTCCTTTGGTAGGCTTTGCATGCCGTAAAGCAGGATATGTATTTGTTGACGACTCTTCCGTCCATGGAATTAAAGATACAATCGCGGAAGCAGAAAAGCGACTCCGAAACGGCATGAGCGTGGTCATATTCCCCGAGGGTTCACGCACATGGGATGGCAAACTGACACCATTCAAGCGCGGCGCCTTCATGCTTGCCGGGGAGTTCCGCCTCCCAGTGGTGCCGATAAGCATCGACGGCTCATTCCGCGCCATGCCGAGGACGACCTATAATGTCACTCCCGGAAAAATCACCCTGACTATTCACGAACCCATCTGGCCGGGAGAAAGCGGCTTCAACACCAAGCGCCTTATGGCTCAATGCCGCAAAGAGATAGCATCATCCCTGCCAGCCGGGTCTGACCCTGAAGAGGATAAATAACATATTTTTTCTTTCCGGAGGCAAGCCTCCGGCACAGGAACAAAAGCTATGATTGTAGAGTTTCTTGCACAAGGAGCTCCACATTTCCTATTCACAAGCATAAATGGCCTTTTGTACGGAGGGCAATATTTGGCGCGGTTTTTGCGTTATATATTGTTATGACAAAGAAGAAACAAACGGTGGCAGAAGGCACCGACAACATATATTCTCAGAATCACATAGAAAAAGCTTCCACAGAAGCTACAGGTAAAGCTCTTGAAAAGGAATGTGCTACTTCCAACACATCTGATAATGACACAAGCCATGACACAAGTAAGATAGAAAAAGCTGATGACTGCATCGAAGTAAAGGGTGCCAGAGCCAATAACCTGAAAGGGGTTGACTTGCGACTACCACGTGGCAAGTTCGCCGTCATTACAGGTGTCAGCGGAAGCGGCAAGTCGTCATTAGCCTTCGATACGCTGTATGCCGAGGGACGCCGCCGTTATGTGGAGTCACTGTCGGCTTATGCCCGTCAGTTCTTAGGCCGCATCCCAAAGCCGGAATGTGATTATATAAAAGGACTCCCCCCAGCTATCGCCATAGAACAGAAAGTGGGCCATAATCCTCGATCCACTGTCGGCACGGCGACGGAGCTTAACGACTATCTTCGTATGCTCTTTGCCAGAGCCGGACACACGTACTCCCCTATCAGTGGCCGTGAAGTGAGCAAGCAAAGCCCGGAGAAGGTGGTAGATGAATTGCTTGCTTTACCAGAAGGGACAAGGATTGCTGTTACGGCACCCATAAACATGCCGGAAGGAAGGGAGTTTAACCAGCAGCTTGAGATATATCTTCAAGAGGGTTATTCCAGACTGGAACATAATGGCGAGTTTTTCGACATCAGTGAAGCGTTGGAGAGCCAGACCCCAATGTCGCCTGCATATTACCGTCTTCTCATTGACCGACTTTCCATAAGCGACGACGATGACACCCGGAGCCGCCTCACCGACTCTGTTGAGACCGCTTATTTCGAGGGACATGATGAATTTGCCGTCAGGGTCTATGATGACGGCGACTCAGGAAGGCTAATTGAATTTTCACGTCGTTTCGCGCTTGACGGCATGGAATTCCGCGAACCCAGCGACCTCATGTTCAATTTCAACAACCCTTATGGCGCCTGCACCAAATGCGAAGGCTTCGGTTCGGTTTTAGGCATCAGCGAGGATCTTGTAATTCCCGACCGTTCCCTATCCGTTTATCAAGGCGCCGTGGCATGCTGGAAAGGAGAGAAGATGGACGAATGTCGCCGCGAACTCATAAGTCTTTCATCATCCATCGGCTTTCCCATCCATAAGCCATACAGCGAACTTACCCGGGAAGAGTTGGATATTCTCTGGCACGGCAAAGGTCCTTGGGAAGGCATCGACGGCTTCTTCCGTTGGGTAGACTCCAACCAATACAAGATACAATACCGCGTCATGAAGGCACGCTATCGTGGTAAGACAGCCTGCCCGGTATGTCATGGCAGCCGGTTAAAACCTGACGCGGAATATGTAAAGATTAACGGCAAAAGTTTTAGCGAATTACTTGCCATGCCCATAGGCAAACTCCGCTCATGGTTCGATAGCCTTACATTGACAGAGACCGACAATCGCATCGCAGAACGTCTGCTTCGCGAAATCAAAAGCCGTCTCCGCTATCTTGATGATGTAGGATTAGGATATCTGTCTCTGTCCCGTTCCTGGGGTTCGTTAAGCGGCGGCGAGAGCCAGAGAATAAAATTAGCGACGGCATTAGGATCGAGCCTCGTAGGATCGTTATATGTTCTCGATGAGCCAAGCATAGGATTACATCCACGCGATACCCAGCGGCTCATAGGTGTGCTGAAGCATCTTCGCGACATAGGCAATACACTTGTAGTGGTAGAGCATGACGAAGAAATCATGCGAGCCGCCGACTGGCTTGTGGATGTAGGTCCCGGAGCCGGCTCCTTGGGAGGAAGAGTTTTGTATAACGGCCCAATACCGGTAAAAGGAGAAAGTGTAAAAGCTCTGGAATCCCGTACTCTGCGCTGTTTAGAAGGAGACGAAACAATTCCGGTACCAGAATTGCGTCATCCCTGGCAGAAACGTATCAGCATAGAGGGCGCGGCTGCCAATAACCTTCGCTATGTAAACGTTGATTTCCCCTTGGGAGTCCTTACCGTCGTTACGGGAGTTAGCGGAAGCGGAAAATCTACTCTTGTTCGCGACATTCTTTACCGAGGACTTGCCAATAAACTCGGCATTGCAGTAGACAAGCCCGGATTCTTCCAGAAAATGAAAGGAGACATCAAAGACATCC
>CAJMDR010000011.1 GCA_905212215.1 uncultured Porphyromonadaceae bacterium | reverse complement strand
CAGTAGCTGTGGCCACAGGGGTTATTTTCGGCACCGTATCCATGTTCCTCTATCCGGCACTCTACAATGCCGGCTTGCTGAACCTAAGCCCTCAGGAAATGGGCATCTACAGTGGCTCCACGCTCCATGAGGTAGCCCATGCAGTAGGAGCCGGCAACGCCATGGGAGCCGATGTTGCAAACGGTGCCATAATAGTGAAAATGATAAGGGTTATGATGCTTGTGGCCGTACTGCTCATCCTCAGCGTGTGGGTAGGCATGCGTAACAAGAAAAACGCTGCAAATGGCGGAGAGGCAGCCGCAAAGGGCAAGATAGCAATACCCTGGTTCGCAGTTCTTTTCCTCGTGGTGATAGTCTTCAACTCTTTCCTGCACCTTCCTCAGGTGATGATAGACGCCATCAACTATGTCGACACCTTCCTGCTCACCATGGCAATGGCAGCCCTTGGTGCCGAGACAAGTTTCGACAAGTTCAAAAAAGCCGGAGCTCAGCCTTTCGTACTCGCCTTCTGTCTTGACTTATGGCTCATAGGCGGCGGTTGGCTGTTAGCAAAATACTTAGTGCCGCTCCTAGCATAAAATAGGATTCCCCTACAACATAATTCCCGCAGTTTCCTTTCGAGAATGAAACTGCGGGAATTTTATTTTTGTTAAAGCTGGTGTAACTTTTCCACGCTTTGAATTGTTAAAAATATAAACAATTACTTAGCCGCATCATGCTATGAGCCATCTACCACAAGACCCCTTTATGCTGCTCAGTTTCATCAACATGCATCTGCGCGATGATGCAGTAACCCCTGATGAACTTTGCAAAACACTCGACGTAGACAAGGATGAAATAATTTCAAAACTGTCTGCCGCCGGGTTTACATACGTTCCGGAAATCAATCAATTCCGTTGAACTAATGAGTAGATTTTCCCAGACATGGATCGCCTTAAGCGTACTGCTTGCATTGTTAGCGTGTGGATCAGCCAGCTCGCAAATAGCCATCAAGCACTCTGCGGTAAAATACATTGCTCCGGATTCCACAGACCTGGAGGAATACAGCCATAAGCATTTCTGGCGTGCCACAGGTGAAGTCTTCGGATTCAACATGGCATTATGGTCTTTTGACCGATTTATCCAGAAAGGTGACTTTGCTTACATCAACCTTCATACCATCAAGGAAAATTTCCGTGTAGGTTTCAAATGGGACAATGACAAGCTTGGCACCAACACATTCCTCCATCCCTATAACGGCAACCTCTATTTCAACGCAGGGCGCAGCAACGGTTTCAGTTTCTGGGGTTCATCGCTCTATGCCATTGGAGGCTCGGCCATGTGGGAACTGTTTATGGAACGGGAATATCCTTCCACCAATGACATTATCGCCACTCCTATAGGCGGCACAGCCATAGGCGAAGTCCTTTTCCGCGCTTCTGATGCCGTTCTCGATGACCGCACTCACGGTCATGAGCGTTTTGAAAGGGAATTGGCCTGTTTCATTATATCACCTATACGTGGCCTTAACCGTATCTTTACCGGTCAGGCATGGCGACGTCGCTCGACTCCGGGACGCATCTTCGGCACTCCATTATTGGGCATGAGGCTATCGGCAGGATACAAGATGATGGCCTTCCAGGGACGTATGAAACACATGGGCTACGGAGGCTGTCTGCAAATTGATTTGGAATATGGCGACCGCTTTGAAGTGAAATCCACCAAACCATACGACTATTTCACGGTACGTGGTGAATTACAGGTAATAAAAGGGCAACCGATGCTCAACCGCCTCAGTATTCAAGGACGACTTCTTGCCCGAGAGTTTCTTGAAAAGCGTAAGAGCTGGGCATCTGTTGGTCTCTATCAACATTTCGACTTCTATGACTCCGATACAATAAAATCGCTGGACAAAGTGCCCTTTAAACTTGGCATTCCAGCTTCAGTAGGCGTAGGTTTCCTTTTCCGTGACCGTCCTAACCGCAAAATCCGCTTCGATGCTTTCGCCCATGTCAATGGTGTAATTTTAGGTTCAGTGCTGTCGGACCATTACCGTGCTGACGAACGAAATTATAATTGGGCATCTGGATTCTCGGTGAAAGCCGGCATGAACTTTGTGCACGGAAAGAAATGGTCACTCTCTGTCTCAAATGAATATTACAGGTTATTTTCCTGGGTCGGTTACCGCTATGGAGTCCATCCGGAGACAAGCGATTACCGTAAACTGAATGTGCAAGGCGATCATTCAACCGCTTTCTTCAACGTCACAACAGCCCGTTTCGACTACCAGTTGCATAAACACCTCTATGCTTCGGCAGAGTTCTCCAACTACGTACGTTCGACACACTACCGTGACTTCCCCCATGTCCTCTCCTCAACCATGGCCCTACGCCTGATGTGCTCCTACAAATTCTGAACCACAAACAATTTTCAACATTCGTTAAGAGCCATGTCAATTATTCTAATCCAGACAATAAATAACTGTAGACCATATGGAGACACTACTATATAATCAAGTGCCGGGCGAAAAAATCGTCCGGCACTTGATTATCATCTTTATCTCAAAATGTCCTTTGTTTCAGAAAGGCTCCCGATGCGTTTTATGAAAAAGAATCAGGGACGGAGAGTAAGGGGCCCTTTTGCAGTGTCAAGTAAATAAAGATTCTCGAACCCGAAATCCTTTGCCTGCTTTGCCAAAGCTGCACTCTTTGACCCATCTCCTGTGGCAGCGTATGCAACGGCAGCCCAGTACAGTGATTCCGCGGTCTGGGTCTGAAGCATTTCGCGCAAGGTGGCATCGCCGTCAAGCTGCTTGCCTTCCTTAATCTGTGCTATTGCCTTGCAAGCTTTCTGCGCATCTGTAGCAGCCTCTAAAGAAGCTGCTTGTGCAAAACTTGTCATTGCATGAGAGTCTCCAGCCTTTTCCTCTATCAATCCTTTAAGAGTAAGAAGATAAAGATTATCCGCATCGGCGTCTATGGCATATTGCAGAGCAGCAGAAGCACCGGCATATTTACCTGACGCGGCCAAGATCTCAGCCTTAAGGGTCAGAGCCTCGGCATCCGCTGAGTTCTCCACAAGCACTTTATTCAACATATCCAGTGCCTCGGTATCCTTTCCTGCCGCATACATTATCCTTGCTGCGGTACACTGGAACTTCGGCTTGGGCGATTCCATGACAACACGCATAGCATTACTCTGTGCTTCATTCACCTTACCCTGTGCTAACAGACACTCGGCGAGTAGGCTGTAGACTCCGGGCTGACGGCCCTGCTCATATTTCAACACAGTATTGAGAGCATCGGCAGCATCCGTATAATGGCCGGTCTCAAAGGCTACATTAGCCATCAGTAACGGCATGGTGGCGTTACCGGTGGTCTTGTTCTCAGCTTGCTTAATGGCGGTCTTCACCTCGCGGTAATTAGTCTTTGCAAGGTCGAAGAGTGATTGTAAAGGCATATTCTCTCCTTCGCCAAGAGAGATAGCCTTAATATAGGACAAAGCAGCCTGCTGTGGTTTGCCTAACTGAACGAGCAGATTGCCAGTAGTCTGACTGATGGTCCATTGCGGGCTATTGAAGCCTTCTGCAAGCTTTATCTTAGACATAGCCTCATCATAGCTACCATTTGCTATATCCACCCTTGCCAATCCCAACATAGCTTCAGGAGACTGGGAGCGCTGACTCTGCATTGCGAGAAACGCAACTCTGGCAGCCTCCGTATCGTTGTCGAGCAGGCTGAACTCGCCTAATCTGTACAGAAGTCTGTAATCGTTGGGATTATATTCCAGTGCATTCCTTACAGCTTCCTTGGCCAACCGGTATTCTTTGTCAGTTGCATATAGCGCGGCTAACAATTCGTATTCCTGCGCCTTAAGATCTTTATTACCTTTAGGAGTGAGGCTAATGGCTTTTTCTATATCCTTCAAGGCATCTTTGTACTGACCGATATCGAAATACTGCATGCCACGCTGATAAAGTGTGGTATAATCGTTTGGATTATCCTGCAGCAACTGATCATAAGCCTCCAGTACAGCTTTTGTCATCGGTTCTATCGGTGCAGCCGCTATATTGAACATAGCCGAAGCTGCAAGCACCAGGGTAAAAATTTTTCGCATCCGAATAAGGTTTAAAGCGTTTTTTCTTTCCTTATTTTCTGAACTTCGTTCTAAGCTACAAAGCCATTCTGAGCCGCGTAAGCGTTTCAAGCAACGAGGGCGCCTCGTTCAACGGCAACATATTAGCACCGTCACTCTTGGCATTCTTAGGATCATGGTGAGTTTCCATGAAGATACCGTCGGCTCCGGCAGCTATGGCAGCCTTTGCTATTGTACCGATAAGCTCCGGCTGACCTCCGGTTACCCCTTCCGACCTGTTAGGCTGCTGGAGAGAGTGGGTTATATCCATAATAACAGGGCAGGCACAGCATTCCTTCATTTGTGGGATACCACGCATATCAACCACCAAATCGCCATAACCTAACATGGAGCCACGTTCTGTCACAGCCACATTCTCATTACCTTTAGCCCTTACCTTCTCCACTGCATAGCGCATGCTTGCAGGAGCAAGGAATTGTCCTTTCTTCACATTCACGAATTTCCCTGTCTCGGCAGCGGCGAGCAAAAGATCGGTCTGACGGCAAAGGAAAGCGGGAATCTGAAGCATGTCGACATATTCAGCCGCCATAGCTGCTTCTGAAGGGAGATGAATGTCGGTCACCACAGGTATATTGAAAGTCTCCCCTATTTTACGCAGGATACGCAGAGCCTTCTCGTCTCCTATTCCCTGAAAGGAATCAAGACGCGAACGGTTGGCTTTACGGTAACTTCCCTTGAATACAAAGGGAATGTCAAGGCGTTCGGCAATCGCCAACAGATGCTCCGCGATGCCGAGTGCCATTTCCTCGCCTTCTATAACGCATGGGCCGGCCAACAGAAAGAAATTGCCGGTCTTAGAAGAGGTCAGGTATTTATTCAGTTCAGAAAACATATTGTATCTATTTCAAAAACAAAAAGAATGAAGTCAGGTTCACTTTTCATCTCGTTTCACATATCCGTCGCAGCATGAAGTGCAGCTACCGCAAACATTGCGGCTGTTTCAGTTCTCAGACGACTTTTCCCCAATGTCACAGGCTGAAACCCAGCTTCAAGGGCTTTCTCTATCTCCTCTGGAGAGAAATCCCCTTCGGGACCTATTAGAATCACCACATCTTCATACATGGCCGGGAGATGCTGTTTCAGAAGTTCTCTTGGCTTATCAGGCTCACAATGGGCTATCCATTTACAAGAGTCTCCTTTAATAGAACTTATGAAATCAGAGAATTCCATGGGACCATCCAAGAGCGGCAACGTTGCCTTAAGACTCTGTTTCATAGCACTTGTCATCACCCTTTTCAGCCGGTCGGTCTTCATGGCCTTCCGTTCGGAATGGTCGCAGCGCAAAAGCACAAGACGGTCTATGCCCATCTCTGTCACCTTCTCTGCAAGCCATTCCATACGGTCGGCATTCTTAGTGGGTGCCACGGCTAATGTAATATTTCGTTGCCAATGCGGAGGTTCTTCTTTTTTTCCCGCTATCTCTACCTTAACCTTATGGGGATTGGCATCGGTGATGAGGCAGGAAAAGACATTCCCTTTCCCGTCAACCACTTCTATGATATCGCCTTCCCGATGCCGAAGAACCCTTGCGCAATGGGAAGATTCCTCACCGGGCAGTATGTTGTCGCTCTCTATGTCGGGAGCATAAAATCTTATCATCTTTCAGACATCAACGAAACCGTCAGCATCGGAGGATGTATCCTCAACACTCTTTACTTCCTTACGGGAGACTTTGCTCTTGTTCTCCGTATCTTTAAAGACAATGAAGAACAGCACAGCCACCACTAAGGCGTAAGCGGCGAAGATGAACCACGATTCCTGCCATCCGGGGAACTGGAGAGCGGCATCATTGCCATTAGCCTCGGTAAAGACAAGCTTGTTAATTACCACGTTGCCGGCCAGGTATGTGCCGATAGAGGCGCCAATGCCGTTGGTCATTATCATGAAAAGGCCTTGAGCTGATGAGCGCATCTTCGGATCTGTTTCCTTATCCACGAAAAGACCGCCGGATACATTGAAGAAGTCGAACGCCACACCATAGACGATACATGACAGTATGAGGAATATCAGTCCGGAACCGGTATTACCAATACCGAAGAATCCGAACCTGAGCACCCAGGCGAACATAGCCATGAGCATGACACCCTTTATGCCGAAACGTTTCAGGCAGAACGGTATGGCAAGGATGCAAAGGGCCTCGCTTGCCTGCGAGAGGGAAGTCAGAGCGGTGGCATTCTTAGCAGCCCAGTCGTTCATATATTCCGGAATACGTGAGAAGCTCTCTATGAAGGTAGTGCCGTATGCATTGGTAATCTGAAGGGAGATGCCCAATAGCATCGAGAAGATGAAGAAGATGGCCATTTTCTTACGCTTGAACAGTTTGAAGGCGTTCAGACCGAGTTTCTCGCTCAGGGAACCCGTCACATTTTTATTCACCGGGCACGCGGGGAGAGTGAAAGAATAAGCCATCAGCAACAAGCTCACGATGCCGCTTGTGAAGAGCTGCATGTATGTGTTCTGGAATTGTGTGAAGTTGACGAACAGTTCGGCGCAGATAAAGCCAACGGTTCCGAAGACACGTATTGGCGGGAAATCTTTTACCGTATCCATTCCTGCTTTCGTCAGGGCATTGAAAGACACGGAGTTGCAGAGTCCGATGGTAGGCATGAAGAATGCCACGGACAGCGTATAGAAAGTAAAAATATGCGCGAACGATACATGCTCGCCTCCCGTGAAGCCTACCCATCCTGCCAGAATCATGAACACTCCTGCCAAGAGATGGCACAAGCCAAGCATTTTCTGTGCCGGAATCCAGCGGTCGGCGGCTATGCCTATGAGTCCTGGCATAAAAAGGGAAACCAAACCTTGTACTGTATAAAACCAGGGAATATCCTGATTAAGCCCGGTACTGTTGAGATAGATTCCCAAAGATACCAGATAGGAGCCCCATACGGCAAACTCCAGAAAATTCATCACCGACAGGCGGATTTTCAGTTTTGTGTTTGAATGCATGGCATTGTTTTTAACGGTTAAACTCAATCGTCTGTCTTAAACAGCAGATTTACTTGGTATCACCTATATTGTCTGCAAAGATAATAAAAGTCTTTTAAATGGCGAATATCGCCGAGGCATCATGCACAGGAGTATCAATGTTTTTCCTTCTTGCATTGCCTTGCCAAGGCATCGATAATACCGTCAGCGACACCTATCACCGGAACGTAAATATATTGCGCTCCTGTCAAAGAGGCTATTGTGAGGAAAATCCTTGAAGCCGGAATGATAACGTCTGCACGGTCAGGACGCATTGCATAGCGCGTCATCCTCTCCTCCATGGTCAGCGGCAAAAGCTCCTTGTAGATATCTTCCAAAGCCTTATAACTGATACGCTTTGGCTTTTTCTCGCCTACAAGTTTATAAAGCTTGTTGATATTGCCTCCGGAACCCACAATGCTTATGGAAGGATAATGGCTACGAAGTTCCACACATAAATCGCACAGTTCAGCTCTTGTTTCCGGATTCACACCTCCGGTCAGCATCCGCACGGTGCCTATGTTGAACGACCGCGAGAAAACCAGTTTACCGTCGCTGAGCATATTCAGTTCCGTGCTGCCACCTCCAACATCTACATAAAGATAATTTCCTTTTTTATCGAAACCTGAATCCTGATGATTCTCATAGACAATCATGGCTTCCTCAGCGCCACTGATAATCTCTACCTTTATGCCGGTTTTAGTTTCTATTTTCCTTATTAACTCCTTGCCATTGGCGGCGTCGCGCATGGCGGAAGTGGCACATGCACGCATTATGTCGACTTTATAAATCTTCATAAGCAGGGCGTAACTGTGCATGAGGCGTACAAGATCTTCCGCTTTTCCTTTTGAAATCTCACCTTTGCTGAAAACATCAAAGCCGAGACGCAAAGGAACACGCAGCAACAAAAGCTTGTCAAGATACTGACAGCCTTCCTCGTCGCGTTTTATCAGCAAACGAACAGCGTTTGAACCTATATCTATAGCAGCGTATGTCATACCCTCTCCTTTCTGATTTCTGACTTATCTTCTTCTATCTGTTCCTTATAGTGGAGATACAGCTCTGTCTGGGAGCGATAGGAACCGGAATCTGTATCGGTATGATAATGGTTGGTTCCTGTACCATCCACAATCCGGGCCTTGACATTGTCCTTCAGCCCGGCATCGACAATGAAGAGCAATTCCTTCTTAATAGCCTCGTCATAAACCGGAGTCATTACCTCAATACGACGATCAAGGTTGCGCGGCATCCAGTCAGCAGAACCGATAAAGGTTAGGTTCTTACCCCCGGCATGGAAAATGAGTATTCGGGAATGTTCCAGATAACGATCGATTATGCCATAGGCTAATATGTTCTCGCTAACTCCTTTCTGACCCGGCATAAGCGAACAATTACCCCTTACCAGTATTTCAATCTTCACCCCGGCCTGCGATGCCTCGTATAGTTTTTCAACCATTCCACGGTCGGTGATATGGTTGATTTTAATCTTTATCCACGCCTCTTTGCCATGCTTGGCATTGTGTATCTCGTTGTCAATAAGATGACATATACGGTTGCGCATATCGTTTGGGGAAACCATCAGCTCCTTGAACTGTGTCTGAGAAAATGGATTGCGGATAAGGTCGAATACGGCATCCACTTCCTTGGTTATTTCCGGGCGTGATGTAAACAGTAGGAAATCAGTGTAATGCTTCGCGTTACCTTCATGGAAATTGCCGGTGGAGACAACAGCTATGTCACGGCTTTTCCGCATGCCTATGTAAAGCAGTTTACCATGCACCTTCATGCCTTCGGGCCCGAACAGAACCTTGATACCGGCATCCTGCATGCTACGGGAAATAGCAATGTTTGCCTGTTCATCGAAACGAGCCATAAGTTCTACAAGAACTGTCACTTTCTTGCCGTTTCTGGCAGCCCCTATCAACGCCTGGACTACTTTTGAATGGTTCGCCACTCGGTATAGAGACATCTTGATGCTTCTTACGGAAGGACTTACCGCCGCCTCCTGAAGCAATCGGATGAGATAGTCGAAGGTATGGTACGGAACATGTATATAGCGGTCATGTTGCTGAATATCGTGAAGAAGAGAACCACTGTGTTTCAACTCCGTCGGCACAAGCTGTGGCATAGGACTATATTCAAGGTCCTTGCGACCCAAGTCCGGAAGCCCCATGAAGTCCTTATGATTATGATAGCGGCCTGAGGGCTGAACGGTATCGAGTCTGTCAACCTTCAGATGCCTGAGCAGTTTGTCAAGAAGTGCTCCGGGAATAGAAGAATCATATATCACACGCATTGCCGGACCTTTCCTGCGGTTCTTTACTGCCTTCGCGACTTTCTGCAAAAGGCCTTCATGCAAGTCATCGTCAATCTCCATCTCGGCATCGCGTGTGAATTTGAAGCTGTAAGCCTTGTAGGAATCATATTTCATGCCGGGAAACAAGCAGGGCAGGCAAAAGCGCACAACATCGTCAATATACATCAGCTTCACGGTGTCATCATCACCGGGAACTTTCAGGAATCTTCCTACCCTGTCTACCGGTAACTCTATCAAAGCATAATCCGATTCGCCGTTTCTGTCAAGACTCACTGCAAGATAAATGCTTCCGTCGCGATAATTGTAGAGGTCCTTTGCTGCCTTTAGCCATTGAGGATTTATGAAACCGGCCAAAGTCTGTCTATACCAGCGCTTCACAAAACGCTTCTGTTCTTCAGTGAGCTGAGTCTCGTCTATAAACTCTATCTTCTGGTCATGTAGTTCTGCTATTACCTCAGCCACCTTACGGATATAAATGTCAGCTAAAGCGCCGTCAATTTTCTGCAGTTTCTGTACAAGAACCTTTGCCCTCTCTGCTTCCTGACGCGCTTCGGGACCTTTCATCTCTGCCAAACGGGCATCGGAGGCCATGCGGACTCTGTAAAATTCATCAAGGTTATTGGAATATATGCCAAGAAAATTCAATCGCTCAAGTAAAGGCACACGCTCGTTGGATGCTTCCTGAAGCACCCTCGCATTGAAATACATCCAGCTTATATCACGTTCCAGATATGGCATGGAGCCTTTATTCTTCCCCATTTATTGGTTATGATAAAATTAGTGTTTTTCTTTTTTCAGTTTTCTCTATTATTAACAATCATCCCTCCCGTAGTGTTGAAATTCTACAACTCTTTAGGCTCCGACAACGAACATATTCTTGTGCAATTTAAGGAACGGGGCCTATATGTATAAACTTTGAAACCTAAAAAGAATCGGATATTGCAATGACAATTAACTCTTATCTATACTTACAGTAGAATCAGCAAAAGCTTTTGACCTGAAACTCAAATAAGAGACCTGTGATTTACCTTATTCGGAGATATTCTCTCGGAATCGGTAGGTTGAAAGTAAAAAATAATTGTTAATTTTGCACTCTCAGAGGTACAAGTCAATGATTATACTGAAAGACAACCGTAAATACTGCTTCGCCATGGAGATGTCGGTGCGAGACTATGAACTAGACTGCGAGGCCATAGTCAACAATGCCAACTATCTCCATTATATGGAGCATACGCGCCATTCCTTCTGTGCCGAAGCCGGCATGTCGTTCGTTCGCATGCATGAAGCCGGCATAGATGTAGTGGTGCGAAAAATTGAAATTGAATATAAACAGTCGTTGCGCGGCGGCGACCGGTTCGTTTCCTGTCTGCGCCTGGAACGACGTGGTCCGAGATTCGTTTTCCATCAGGACATACTTAAAAGCAACGGTGAAGTGGCAGCACAAGGCATAGTGACCGTTGTAGTGTTGAAAAACGGAAAACTGTCGCGTGGCGATGAACTCGCCCGCATATTCCAGAAATATATCCATTGACCGCTTCCGACTCCGACACGCTTCACCTCATTGCCCTGTCACTTACTAAGGGAATGAACGCCGAAATTATGAGGCGGATGATGAAACGCGGCATCTCGCCGGAAGAATTCATGCGCTGCAATTCTTATGAGCTTATGGTGCGTCTGGGAACAAAAGAACGTACCATTCCTCTTGCTTCGGCGCGTTCCGAAGCGTTGGAGCTGGCAAAGAAAGAACTGCAATTCGTTCGCAAGAACGGAATAAAAGCTCTTGCATACGGTTCGGAAGGCTATCCCCAAAGGCTATTGCAATGCTATGACGCCCCTGTAGTGCTGTATGTGTTGGGCAATACAGACCTTGACTCGGAACATATTCTCAGCATAGTCGGTACACGCAGCGCATCGATAAGAGGTGTACAGTTCGTATCCGAATTAGTTACGGAGCTGGAACAGAAGGGAATGGATCCGGTCATTATAAGCGGCCTTGCATACGGAATAGATACTTCCGCACATGAGGCGGCATTGAAAAACAACCTGCCCACAATAGCTGTTGTGGCTCATGGATTGGACACCATTTATCCTACGGTAAACAGGAATCTGGCGCGAGATATAATCCGCAACGGAGGCTCCATAGTCAGCGAGTATCCCTCCGCCACAAGACCTTACCGCCAACGATTCCTGGAAAGGAACAGGATAGTGGCGGGATTATCTGATGTAACACTAATCGCAGAAAGCAAGCTGAGAGGCGGAGCAATGTCAACTGCCCGCATCGCCAATGACTATAACCGATTGGTGGGTGCTGTGCCGGGCAGATATAACGATGAGTTAAGCGAAGGTTGCAATTATCTCATTTTCAAAAATATAGCCGCTTTGGTAAGTTCCGCCGACCAGTTGGTGGAAATGGCTTGTTGGAAACCGCTTAAAGAAACCAAGGAGGTAGCTGATCAACCCGACATTTTTGCCGAGCTTGACAATGATAAGAGAAAAATCTATGAGGCCATAGATAATTTTGACAATCCGGCCTCTATCGATTCTATACTCTCGGCTACCGGATTGACCGCACATATATTATTACCAATGCTTGCAGAACTGGAGTTTGATGACCTAATAATCAAATACCCCGGTAATAAATACTCTACGAAATCCTTATTTTTTGACCTCGTTCCTAAATTCAGCCGGTCAGGCTATTGAATTCTTAGCCAATTGTTTCATATTGGAAAGAATAGCCTCATCGTTTTTGCCTGAATAAGGAATATAGAGGTAACCGTCTTTGTTCCCGTCTCTTGTGTTCACCTCTACAAAAAGACCATTTCCGAAAGACTCCGAACGACCCATCTGTTCGGACTTATAAAATATCACGGTTGGCTCTTCTTCCACTAATAATTCATCTTCTACTCTACCCTCTCCTTCACCGAACTCTTGTTCCTCACTCTCTTCTTCTGCTATAAATTTTGGCTTGAAATATGCCAGTTCTATCCCTTGCTCGGTAAAATGCAAGGTATGACTGATACAATTCAAGGCATTCGCCCTTTTCAAACCATATTTGAAATAACAGAAAGCCATCACTCCGGGCAAAATTATACACCACACCATTAACCCTGCCACCGCAAACCGTAAATCAGCCATCAGTCCTGCCACAATTAGCAATAGCCCAGCCAGAACCACACACACAAGCAACACGAAACAATGACGCAGCAGAATGAACTGCATCAGTTGACCAGAAGACAGTTTGAATTCCGGAATAGTACAATCACAAAAAGTCATCTGTCGCGATAACGACGGTAAGTGTCACGATTCTTTGGCAATACCAACTGCATGTAGCCTGTGCCCTGCTCATTCACGAGCTTGTCAAGATCCACAAACCGCTTTTTCCCTTCCTTCGGCTTCGACCCGAAAACATCAAGTCTTGCGTTCTGAGCTTTGTCGGCAAGCGGAGCATGATTATTCGGCCCTGTGCCCTGCAAATCTTTTGCAACACCGTCGGGGCGACACCATACGGGCATTATCTCAGCCGCCGGAGGATAACCGAGGCCGGTCCACATTATGTATTGTTGTGCTACAGTTGCACTATCCGGTAATGTTTTCAACGGTTTCATACCTTCGACAACACAGGTCGCTACACTCGTATAGCGTGGAATGAAATCTTTGTCCTGTACTATCCGTGGAACAGAATCAAGAAAATCATAACCGGCATCATCACGATAGAACCTGCGGCTCAAAGTTTCAGTAAGCAGTTCCGGCGTTACTTTTCTCTGCTTGACAAATGGCAACAACTGATGCACGGCATTGTCCTCACGCATATATCCGCTTCCGGCACCCTCACGACCGGAATGGCTGTAGTTGGTACGGACAAGAATACCATCGGGGGCATCTTTCAAGTCAAACCTCTGATATTTATAGTTACCTGTTTCAAAATAGGCTCCATTACCGAGAGCATCTATAACACCGAAGTTTGCTTCAACACCGATAGGTCTTGGCAGAGAATCCAGGAAACGGGCAAAATCATCCACCGTACGGCATTTACGCAATGCCTGTGCCATGACTCTCCCCTCGCGATCTTTTGACTTCTCACCTTTAGGCAACAAGTTATACGAAGCAGTATTCATTATTGCGAATCCGGCTTCGTTCATGCCCATCCAGGCCTGACGGTTATTAGGGTCATTGGCATTGAAAAGACCTACATAATCCAAGTCTCCGTCGTTAGTAGCCTTAATATATGCTATCCGGCTGTTTGCATTGCTCGTATCACGGTGTTTCCACAACAAAGGCCGACCGGATACAGTCCTGTCAGCGCTGATTATTGCCGAGGTACACGCATATCCTGTAAGCGCAACCAAGACAAAACTTATTATTCCCGTTATACGTAGTTTCATAATCCTTGCATCTGTTTTTGACATAAGATCTGTTTAAAACCCATGCCTTTACTTATGCAAAAATAATAAATCTTTCGCGAACGAGGAAACCAGATATTGTGAAGTCCAATTAACGATTTATTTAACAACCGGATAACCACATTTTGTCCATTCCTGCATACCGCCGCACATATTGTAGACATTTAATCCGTAAGTCTGCAACTGACGGCAGGCAGCATCGCTGCGCCTGCCGGAACGGCAATAGACATAATATGTTTTTGAGGGTTCAAGACTTTCGCATCCCATTGTGAACGTTTCCGGATTATTATAATCCAAATTAACGGCATTCTGCAAATGTCCTGCCTGATATTCTTCCGGAGTACGGACATCCAGCACCACGGCATTGCTGTCGTTGGCAATCCGTTCCTTAAATTGCTGTGGCGTAAGGTCATAGGGATGTGCTGCCCTGCACGATGCTATACCGAGCATTACGAGTACAACAATAATAATGTGTCGTATCATTCTTCAGAAAAAATTTTTTTCGTCACCGGTGCGATAAATGGTCATGTCTTTCTGTACCATTACCGGAACATTTTCATAAGTTGTGCTTTCCTTGAGCAGTCCATAACGAAGCCAGAACAACTCTTTCAGATGGCTGAGTAACGAACGGGTAATTTTCATCAACATATCCTGCAAATTTGGTTTAACTGATTATTGAATACCTAAAGCTCCCGGCAATCGTACCGGTTTTTCGTATTCTTACCTCTCTAACACTTGGAAACGCCCCGAAGTTTATGGCTCCCGGGGCGTTTCTTGTGTCGCTTGCAAGGTATATGCCCGATGAGGTATTACCGATGCGTATTACTGTCTTACCATGCGAACATGGGCATGTCGTTCATCATGTCGTTCACTTCCTGACGAACCTTGCTGATTTCCTCGCTGTTGTCAGCGTTGCTGAGTACGCGGTCGATGAATTCAACAATCTTCTCCATCATGTCTTCCTTAGCACCACGAGTGGTGATGGCAGCGGTACCGAAGCGGAGACCGGAGGTGAGGAACGGAGAACGGCTGTCGTAAGGAACCATGTTCTTGTTGGCGGTGATGTCAGCTTCTACCAGCACACGTTCAGCTTTCTTGCCGCTCATGTCGGGGAACTTCGGACGCAGGTCAACCAGCATGGAGTGGTTGTCGGTACCGTCGCTGATGATCTTATAGCCGCGGTCCATGAGGGCCTTTGCCATAGCTGCAGCATTCTTCTTCACCTGCATTGCATATTCTTTCCATTCAGGCTGCAGAGCCTCGCCGAAAGCAACAGCTTTGGCTGCGATTACATGCTCCAGCGGGCCGCCCTGTACGCCGGGGAACACAGCGCTGTCGAGCAGTGCGCTCATCTTCTTGATCTCGCCTTTGGGTGTCTTCTTGCCCCAGGGGTTATCGAAGTCCTTGCCCATGAGGATAAGGCCGCCACGCGGACCACGAAGGGTCTTGTGAGTAGTGGTGGTTACAATGTGAGCATGCTTAACAGGGTTCTCCAGCAGCCCGGCTGCGATAAGGCCTGCAGGGTGAGCCATATCCACCATGAAGATGGCGCCGATTTCATCGGCAAGCTTGCGGATGCGGGCGTAATCCCATTCGCGGCTATATGCGCTGGCACCGGCGATTATCAGCTTCGGCTTCTCGGCACGGGCTTTCTCTTCCATTTCCTCGTAGTTCACGCGACCTGTGTTGGGGTCAACGGTATAGCTGATAGGCTGGAACATCAGGCCGGAGAAGTTTACTGGGCTACCGTGGCTCAGATGACCACCGTGGCTCAGGTCCATGCCCATGAATTTGTCGCCGGGCTGCAGAACGGCCATGAACACTGCCATGTTGGCCTGCGCGCCGGAGTGGGGCTGTACATTTGCCCATTCAGCGTCGAAAAGCTTCTTGGCGCGCTCAATGGCTATATTCTCTGCCTTGTCCACTTCCTGGCAGCCGCCATAGTAGCGCTTTGCAGGGTAGCCTTCGGCATATTTGTTGGTAAGACACGAACCCATTGCACGCATAACCTCGTCGCTGACGAAGTTCTCGCTGGCGATCAACTCTATGCCACGGCGCTGACGCAGATGTTCGCGATCTATGATCTCAAAAATCTCGTTGTCTCTTTTCATTGATATTGTGATTTAAGTATTATGTATTTGTCTTTATTAGTACTCTCTTTTTAAGAGGAAAACTGTTTGTTCCACTATCATCATCAGTTCGGCCATCATCCACCGAAATTATCATAATGGATGCTTTCCGGTTCCACACCGAGGTTATAGAGCATATTGTTTACGGCGGGGGTCCTGGGGCCCGGGGCG
>CAJMDR010000010.1 GCA_905212215.1 uncultured Porphyromonadaceae bacterium | reverse complement strand
CGAGAACCACCAGCCGTTGTTCTCGTCATCCCATACCGCCCTCACCTCGCGGTCATTAAAAAACCGTATAGACTTCTTGCTCATCACTCAAGCATTATAAAATTCAACATGGCGTTTCCCTTCCGTTTGAACTTGTGCAAAAAATGCACAAGTTGAATCTGCGGTCAGCTCACCTTCATCGTAGATTCTTTTGATATGGCGTTGTATAGTTGAGCGGTCGCGCTGAAACAGCTCCGCCATCTGGTCGGCAGTAAGCCACACAGTCTCATTAGAAAGCCGAACCTCGATCTTCGTCTCACCACCCTGCGTCTGAAATAATATAATCTGTCTGTTATCCATACATAAATCGGATTATAAATTTAGCATCTCAGATGTTCATTAATGTAATTTTCATACGATTGAATCTTTTCTAGAATATCTTGAGTGATTTTCAGAGGTTCGGATTCTCTAAGAAGTTTTAATTCGTCTCTTTTTTTTATAATGGCTGCTCTTAATGCTCCTCTTTTCTTTATATAAAGAGTATTAGAATCTAATCGTTCCAAAGAATCTTTAAGTAATTTGTAAACATGAACAATGTTTTCATGCGAAATAACTATTGAATTGACTGTTGACTCTATCTCTAGAATCTCATTCAATAGCTTCCGTTCGTTTACAAGATTAGTTTCTATCTTTTCTTGAACATTACCTTGCTCTTGGAACTCTATAGGTTCGTAATTGTTCATTTCATAGATTGACCAAAAGTTGCGAACTCTTTCAATGTTCGAAAGTGCATCAAGCTTTGTATCAAAAATAAATTCTTTTATATTATCAATTGATCCAAAAATTTGCCTCCAGAAGGGATCGCAGGTAATACTATTCCAATCAGGAGAAGATGAAATCCCAGCCAGAAAAACAAAATTATTGATATATTCATCCGGCTTGCGTATGATTGAATGCAGAACCATTTCACATGCCTCAGAATCAAGAATGACCTTTTTACTATTTGGTTCAATAAATGAAATACAAGCTTTAAGAATGTTATTATGTAATGCGGTATAACTAGGACTATTTTTTACCAAATCCTTAAGTGAATATTTAAGAATTGTGAGCAATTCGTTTTCTGTGAAAATCAACTCATGTCTTATCTCTCCTTTTTTATACGCCCATAATTGCAACTCCACAATCTCATAGGGATATTCATTATTGCTACCTATTAATTTATGATATATTGTAGACTTATAATTATCCATAGAAATATCGAATTTCTTACATAGTCGCTCTGCAACTCTTTTCTCAAGAAGAATGCCCACATTTATTGTTGAGTATAATCTTTCGTTGTATCGTGCACTCAGATAAATATATATATCGATATATCTAACTTCAGCATCCCAACTTTGCAAGGAGAGCGTATTGAGAGAACCAAGATATTCATTAAGCTGATTCCATCCTTTATTATTTAAGATTTCGTCGATAAGAGCTCGATAATCTTGATCCAATTCAAACATTGAACTTAATTTTTCATTACTTATATGCTCAAATAAGTGCTCTTGAAAGTATATAGAGAAGCCACCTATCGAATTAATTGATCGGTATGAATTATTCCCATCTGCAGGGAATAAAATGTTCAAAATATCCTTTGATTTATAATGGTCTTCAAGTCCCTCAATGATTATTTTTCGTTCAAAATTTGTTTCACTATCTTTATGTGAATTTTGTTCATACAAAGCCCTATGCTCATCTGGATAACGATATCTAACTAATTCTATGAGCAAAAAATCTCGAATTTTAACCTCCTTATAAATTCTACTAAGTGATGGCTTAACTAAATTAATATACCGTTTGACATCTCGTAAATTTTTAAGATAGTATGTAAAAAATGAGGAATTTGCTATTATTGAACTATTGATTTCTTCTAATTCCTCATTTTTTAATGTAAGACCGCTTGTTAAGTTCGGTATTAGGAAATCTAATAATAGTTGTGATGATCGCAATGGAAGAGGGCGTTCCCAGGTAAAGAATTTATCGGAGAATGCAGCCCATTCATCTGTTGTTTCTAAAAGCGAATTGATGCGCCTCTTGTCATAAGCACTGATAAAGATTAGATTCTCGAAAGCCGCATTACCGTCAATTAATTTGAATACTTCAACAATTTCATCTCCCGTCAGACGATCCAAATCCTCGATAATAACAATGATACGCTTTTTTATTCGCTTTATTGCTTCATTAATCCTTGATTTTTCACTATCACGATTAAATAGCGTTGATGTATGAAATAAAGCTGATAAATATTTATTATCTGTCATTACATCAATTACCCTAAGATAATCATTGAATGAGCTCTTAAATCTTGAATCATATTTACTTAATTCAGAGTAAAATTTCTCAAAGAACGCCGACTGAATTGTATCATTTTCTGAATAGCGAGGATTAAATCGAATTACCATAAAACAATCTTTATTCTGAAGGAATTTTTCCTCCATCAGATTAATAAATGAGGACTTCCCATCTCCCCATCTTGCATTTATGCCAATACTTAATGTTGTTGTTGTCTTTCGTTTTATAATGCGTTGATACAAAGTATCGACTTCATCGCCGAATCCAAGTCTATCTTGCTCTCTTTTAGTAATAGGTCTATCCTCTAAGGAAATCTTATCTTCTTTTTGTGTATCGTCTGGAGTGAGTTCGTCTAATTCAATGAGATCAATTATAAGAGAGATTATACCAAATAGGAATAAACCACTATAAATGATATCAGAAAACCCTATATGAAAAATATCTGATTTTGTTACAATATATTCATCTGTAAATAGTCGGTAAAACCAGTATACAGAAGATAGAGTGATACTACTCAAGACATATATGGGCTTTACATAATAATGACGTCTAAACCTATAAAACCAAAAGATTATCATAGGCAAGCACATCACCACGAAAATTATTGAAGCGAAAAGACCTTCGTTTACTTTTGAGAGAATTGGTAAAATAGATTCATCAAACCAACCCATTATTTCTGCATTTAATGCAATGAACAGAAATAATCCAAAGAGTTGAATCATTGTGGCTTTTATCCATTCACTTCTCATAACCATAACCATAACCCATACTTTGTGTTTTACAGAGTTATCCTAACACCCTTATTGCATAGAATACTAATCCATTGTTGTTTTAAATCCTCGGCATTCAAATCTATTTGACTTGAAATTTCTTTCTTTATCTCATCAGACAGTGGAGAAGCCTCTAAAGCAGATTTATTAAATTCCTTATAGCGTTCTTTCGCTCCTTCTATTTTTGACATTGTTACTTCAGGGAGATATAAAAATCCATTGCACAAGTTGGTCACAATTATATAATCTCGCTGATACATAGTGCTCATAGAACCATGTATCACAGATTTCACTATTTGGTTCGGGGCGATGGAACATAGCCATTCGCCAAATGCTTTCATATAATCACGATTGTCCATAAGTGTCTATATTAAACAATTCATACTCTTCACGAGAGATTGGTGTTTGTGGATCAATGATGAGGACTTCATCGTAGATCAAATTGTAGAGATGATATACAATGATATCTATTAATGACTCGTTGGATGAAGTATCAACTGTGGGATTTTTTTGTTTTTCTTCAGTAACATTGGTTACTAAATCATGGAGTAATTCCTCTTGTCTTCTATCTAATCTAGGTATTGGGAGATTTTCAACCTCATAACTATTGACGTTGCTATTAGTACTGAAACATCTGAAATACCAATTCATTGCCTTTGAATTTAATATCGCTAGCAATGCAACTAAATCAATCTCATCACATGGGACTATATAGTTACATGAATGAGCAAGGTAATATCCACTCGGCACAAGTGCACTAACGAGTCTAACTTTATCGTTTGCACCTGTCATACCTTGCATTACTATACGAGGACTTGTATGATGTTGAGATTTCTCGGAAGTGCCAAATCTAGATAAGTATTTTGGTTCATCCACATATTCAATGACACCCTGACTCATATCAAAAGTATAGTAGTAACGTTGAATCGATGCTCCTTTTAATATTGCTGGAAATGCAGGATTCTTCGTAAAATATTCCTTGTGAACAGACACGTTGAGTTCTCCTTGGTAGCAATTTAAATGTATATCATTCTTCTTTGCCATTTTAGCAATTAAAGGAATGTTAGCCAAGGCCAATCTAGGAATACTATAGTTTACGGGATCTATTGATTGAATGTCATTAAATGAGAACCGAGTTTTAAGACCAGATGTCATATGCCTATCATCCCAAAAATTCACAGTGAAACTTTCAGACGAAGAGAGTCCTTTTTGGGCACATAATATACACACGCTCATTTTTGCACTTTCAAAAACGCGTTTCTTTTTATTATCACGCTCTGGGAAAGAATCGAGTCCAATAACCTTATGAGTCGAAAGAATATCGCGTCTTAACAGCGTTGCCTGTTTATCAGCCAAAAATGAGTTCTGAAATATTAAATCCACAATACCATTCGGTTTACACAAAATATTAAAAGCGCTAGCGACAAAAACCTTATATGCGTTAAGCTTTCCCCCAAACGCAGATTTATATTCTCGAATAGCTTTTAGAATTGGCAAATCCGATGTATTTGTACCCTCATATACTATATACGGCGGATTCCCAATAACAATGTCAAAACCGGAGGCATTAGCATCATCACTAAAGATATTGCTAAATACAATTTTCCAGTCAAAGAATTTAATGTCAATCTGTGCTCTATCTGCTAAAGAGGTAGCAGGGGTTGTCAATGACGTTATAAGATTATTAAGGGCAAAAAGGCTCTTGCTCTTAACTTCTTCTATCGCATGAGCTTGTTGGGCTTTCTTTAATGCCTTTCTAGATAATTCTTTTTTCTCAAAAATGTTGGATTCAATTCTACTTTCTTCTTGAGCATTAGCTTTATCAATGCCAAGCTGGACTTTGATAGTCTCCAATATTTTGCATTTGATTTCTATTTCGCGTTGAAGTTTCTCATCTCCATTAAGGTCAAATAATTCGTTTTGGAGTTGAAGTAGCTCTTTTTTGAGTTTTGCAAGTTTAGTCCTACCATCAGGATTCTCTGGTAGTTGAATATACTCGTCATTAAATGTGGTGATTAGCGAATTACCTCGCACGATTCTGTAATCCAGATTAGGCAATGGAGTTGCGACCTGCTCTTCAACAAGAATAGCAAGCCAAAATCTGAGTCGAGCAATGTCAACCGCACCTTGTTCAATATCCACACCGTAGATATTATCCCTAATGATAGACTTCTTCACTTCGAGAGGATTAAACGGTTCTGATTCTTTAAGGAAACCATATAGGTGCTGACGCGCCGTAAAAAGGATATTGAGAATGCCCATAGGGAAAGCCCCGGAACCGATTGCCGGATCGCATACAGTTATCTCTTTAAGAAGCTTATGAATCGCTCGTGCATTATCCTTATTTTGCAGAGCATGATTGACAAGACCCTGATTAATCAAGTCTTCGATATCCGGGTGAAGCGATTCGGCTGTATGAGTCTTTAGATGTTCAATAATGCTCTGGCGACACATATACTGAACTATCTCTTTAGGAGTATAGAAAGCTCCCTTGTCTTTATTATCTTCAAGAAGACTTTCGAAAACACGTCCTAACATTTCCGGGTCTATGCCAATCTCAGCATCATCCGGATCATTCTCGTCAATAGTGAAATTATATTCTCCTAAAAACTTAAACAGTTCTTGGAATAGCTTTTTAGGGAACTTGACAGTGAGTTTATCTTCACGTGTCTGTTCGAAAAGGCCTCCGTTGAGATATGGAATTTCGTTCCATTCATCTGCTAAATCTGTATTCCATCCATTTTTTGTAAATACTTCCTTCCTCTTTTCTGGAGGAGTATTCAGCACACCAAAGAATAAAGGTTCCAGAACAGCATCAAGGAAGTCATCCTGAAGAGGAGATGTCTGATAAAGATTCTGTAAGAAGTTTCGGTCGTTATGCATCCAACCTTTCCTTTGTAGGAAACAAAGGAATGTCAGACGACCAAGCATCTTCTTAACATAATCTCTTACTCTTTTATCATCGTTGTTAAATTGCGTGAAAATTTCAGTGTTAGGTTCTTCTTTTTTTACTTCCTCCCACTTGTTTTTAATTCTCTCGTATCGTTTTCCAGTGATATATTGTACAAAATCAGCATAGATATCACGGTATTTACCGAAAAACTCATTGCTTAGAGTCGCAACGGAGAATGCTTTTTCAAAGTCTTCATTATTACGTGAACTTTTGGCGAGGACTTCAAATCGCTCGGCTGCGGTACGACCACGGTAGCCTTTGCCGAAAACATAAGTGTAGCGTTTGGCAGATGTGGAGTCTTTTAATGAATCGCCTTTATAAGCATAGGAAAATCGCCACTGCTTGTCTTTCACATCCTCGTAATGGAATACAATCATAAGATGTTGACGATAATCCATTATAGAGCGGATAAGTTGCTGAATGTTGACGCGTGAACGCTCGATATTCTTTGAGTCATCGAGAGTAACATCAAGAAGGGCAATATTATCTGCGTTATAGTTCTTTTCAGTGAGGTCTCCGATATATTTGATGTGCTT
Organism: uncultured Porphyromonadaceae bacterium; assembly: GCA_905212215.1. Lineage (GTDB taxonomy): Bacteria > Bacteroidota > Bacteroidia > Bacteroidales > Muribaculaceae > Lepagella. The sequence goes on along the minus strand of CAJMDR010000010.1, from coordinate 9,697 downwards.
GATGCCGGCTTTTTTTGCTTTTTCTGCATACTCATTTCTTTCAGCAAGGTCATCGTTAATATATTCGATTTCATTGCCGAAAATACGTTCAATAACATCCGCTATGAAACGCTCAGTTCCGGGATAATCATCGTTAAATATTTTTTCTAACTTATGCTTGAGTTCCATAGTTAGTTATTGTATTTCGTTTCAGAATAAATTACTAGTTTAGCGTCTCCACGTTTCGCTTGAACGCAGTTAGCTAAATTTGATAGAGCTGCATCAAGCAAAGCATTTATATCGTCATCAGCGCCAAAGAGTGAACCTTGGTAGTTCTCAAATCTCATAACCTGTTTGATGACATAGTTATCCTTTGCTCTGACAAGTTTTTCAATCTGTTTTAAGAGTTTTTTCGACTCTTGTGTCACATCCGAACGAGAGCGTAAGGATGATAACACGGCAAGTGCATCCGCAGACTTTCTGCTTGAATCAGCGGCTGTAATATAGTGGGCAACGTGTTTTTGATAGGCTCGCTTAGCAATTTCAGCAAGTGTGTCATCACATTGCATATTGGAAAACTCCGCATCAGGCTCACATTTCAATCGCTGCATAGTAGACAATGAGGAGATTATGTTAGAAGAAGTATCTTCCTGAGTTTTCTCTACATCTACTGAAATCAATTCTTGCGAGTTGTCTGTGAATACGAAAATACCATGAGCGTTTTCATCACGAATCTCTAAAACACCTCCAAGTCCATTAGCATCTACGGAGGCGATATAATCATATCGTTCCGATGAATTATCCCGAAATGCTTTCAGTTCTTTGATAAATGGCCCAAACGGAGATTCATCACCATCAACGAAATGTTGCAGGTCATGCTCAACAAGTTCTTCGCGCTCACTGAAAACCTTATTATCCTCGCCAAACATCTCATGAAAAGACTGGAGTTTAGCGTAAGCTTTTTCAATCAGGCGTATTTGGCTATTTCCTTCGTCTGATGGGAAGAAGTTGAAGACATGGACGAAATCTTCTGTAGAACCTATGCGGTTCACTCGGCCAATTCGTTGCATTAAGCGAGTTGCATTCCACGGAGCATCATAATTGAGAATGACATTAGAACGGTGTAGATTCACTCCCTCAGCAAGAACTTCGGTTGTAACGATAACATCGTAATCATCACGACGCTTATCCGGCATACAGTTTGCATCGAAGTTGGCTTCAATTTCTTCTTGTCTTTCAATCCGATTCCCTGCCGAAATACTCAAAACTTTATGACCTTTAGCTTTCAATGCTCTCTCCAATGATTTGAGAGTGTCAATAGCTTCAGTAAATATAACTAAGCGAGGTTTATTCACTCCCGATGGATTATTAATTTCAGGATTGAAAAGTTCGGGATTTATAGCGTCCTTGAAACGGTCGAATTTCGGGTCTTCCGTGTTTTCTCTCCACCGTTCAAGTAAAGAACCGATAAGTAGTTTGTCATTCTGCAAGTCTGTGAGATACGATTCCTTAAAATCAGAGGTCTTAAAACACCTGTTGTTACCACCTTTACGAACTATGATAGTTTCTACCGCAGTTTTGAAATCGGCAAAATTACCCTTGGACTCGTTGTGCAATTTATTTACATCTATATCAGGACATATAAATACACAGTCGTGTAGGAGCATATCTATCATAACCTCATTGTATCGGTTAAGATTTTCAAGTGTCTTCTTGAATGCAGCAAGACTACTTTCCAGACGCTTTACCAATAGAATCCGCATAATGCGCTGTAGTCTTTGCGTAATGCTATCAACCGTAAGGTTTCGTTTTTCATACAGCTTCTTGTTGTCCTCATCGACGAACTGTGTAATTGCGGCATAACGGTAAAAGCCGATATGTTTATTCGGGTCAAAAGACTCTCCTAAGGCAGGAGGACATATAGCATCTACGGTATCAGAAAAGAGCTTTGATAGTTCCTCATCCATCTTATATTCGAGCTTATGTGGCCCTTTGACAGTGGGGAACTTCAGTAATTCTGCATCTTCTCCATATAGATTTCTAATATCGGTACGGGTACGACGAACTACGAGGTCATTAAGGACACTGCTTCGGATTTTTTCTGAGACCTCCTTAACAATAGTGCGTGCTTGAATTTTACCCTCATCCGTATCCTGCGAAATAGCTCGCGCTTCTTTAAAGCGTCTTTCCATCGCATTGAATAGAGAGTCAAGCTTGCCACCCTCGACATTAGGCAAGTTAGAGTTGTTGGGGGTGCGTTGGAATAAGCGTATTTGATTATAAAGATCTTTAGGCGAGTTGTTCTGTGGAGTTGCAGATAATAGTGCAACGTAGGGAGTGGGACTGATAATGCCAATCAGGTCATCAATCGCCTTGTATTTTTGAGTATCAGAGTTGCGGAAATTGTGGCTCTCGTCAATTAGTACCAAACCATAGTTCCCAACCTCAATGTTATCAATTTCGTCACTATCATCAACATCATCGACATCCTCCAATTCATCAGTAATTTTACCGATGCTTCCGGTTGTTACAAATTCGACACATAGACCAATATTATTACGAGGATTATCATTGTCAAAATCCCGGATTGTCTTTTCCCATGCTTTCTTAATCGCCGGTGGAGTTACAATCAGCACTTTACGAGCGCGACCGAGAGATTCGGCATTTTCAAGGAAATGACGGATAAGCAATACGCCTACAACAGTTTTGCCAAGCCCTACAACATCACCAAGGATAAAACCGCCAAATCGTTTCATCACCGAGAAGCATTGTTTTACCGCGTCAAGCTGATATTCAAGAGTATTGAATGACGGTGGCAAATAGGATTTAAGAATTTCAGATGTATTCGCATCTACCATATCTCCAAATTGCAATTGTAGATACTTGATATAGACATCGTAAGGAGTAAGAGGATTTTCAGTCTCATTGTCTTTCTCAATTTCTACACCGATAGGTGATGGCTTAAGAATATTTTTAATAAACTTGCCAGACCATAATTCGCTGTTCTGCCATAGCTCCTCAAACCATGCTTTGTGAGATTTCGTATTTGAATATAGTGTGAAATCTGCTGTAACGCAGTTGCTATTTTCTTCAAGGTAGTTCAATTCCGCATTACTCTGAAGACCTTTTGCTGTAAAGTTCGAGCTGCCGATAATACCGGTTCCTAATCCATTACCAAGAAAAATATAGCACTTAGCATGGAGGAATTCTTTATGTTCCCCCTGACCATACACACGAATCTCAAACTTTCCATCCGGATTCTCTTCTGTCAAGGCATTATCAATAATCAGCTTGCCAATGGGTTTATACTCATCGGTAAGAGATTCGACATCTCTCTGAATATAGAAATCCGGGAATTGATGCACCTCCACTGAGGCTTGATAATATTGCAATTGTGGCTCTTGACCTATCAGTAAGTCAAGTTTGCCTCCTCGCGCGAAGAAGTCGTTGAGTTCTTCATAGACTAAAGCAGTGCCGGGTAAGTCCCAGTAACCTGTCGCAATCATAATATGATTACAATCCGGTCGTGAGACCAACTCTTTAATATATTTGACGAGCTTAAACTGCTCGGAATTATCTATTAAGGCATTCGCCATATCTATGAAAAAATTAAAACTCCGGTGGCAGTTATCTGAGGGCTGGCCGAGCCTGCAACGACTGCTTGGGAGTTTCAGAATTTGATTCTTTGCGCAGCAAAGCGCTACGCGATTAGGTTCTTACGGCGGCATCGCTGCCTGTGGGTTAAACCGTTTCGGCCATATTCAGATTTTTATGGTTGCTATTTATGCAAAGTTACAAAGAATTTTTGAGATGGCAATCGGTTATGTCGTAAAACACAACCAATTGCCAATGGGACGTTTGCTATTTTCTCGGCGCGATGCGATGCTGGCGGAGGAAGGCGTCGAGGTCGGCGCGGTTGACGTAGATTTTGCGGCCTATCTGCGAGAAGGGAATGAGGCGTTGGTCGCGGTAGTTCTGCCACGTCTTGGGGGATATGCCGAGGATTTCGCGGACTTCGTCGGACTCAAACCAGTCTTTGCCGGGATTTCCGGTCCGGGTTTTCTCGACCATCGCGATGAGACGGTCGAGTTTATCGTGCAGTGATTGCCACTCCTCCTGTGGAATCATTAGCATGAGCGATGTTGGAGCGGAATTTTGCTGAGATTTACTCAAGGGGCTTGTCATATTCTTTACGGAGCTTGACGATTGCTTCCTTGCATTCGTCGAAGTGCTGTCGGAGCAGGTTGTTGATGAAGGTTGTAAGATTGGCCTTGCGGGTTCCACATAGGAGTTGCAGCTGCCTGATCAGTTTCACAAATTCAGGATAGATTCTTACATTCGAGCATCCGGATGGTGGACATAGATACGACAGATCATCAATAAACTTTCGTCTGTATTCTTCCACTTGTGCCGATAGAGCCGAATTGCGGGATTTTGATGTAGAAGTTCCCTTGTGACCGGATAACACCGAAGAGGAAGGTTCTTGCGCCGTGGGAATTGATTCCTCAGTGCTATTTCGGGGAGCGGAAGGCGGCGCTTCCTTGGCACGAAAATTCTCCACGAAGGCCTCTGCATCAAAGTCGTTATCATATCTTTTTGCCATAATTCTCTATTTCTGGGGTTAACATACATCTTGACTATTCTAATGGACGCTTCCACATCTACACACCTGAGGCTGTCCGAGCTTACTGTTGAAGTCCGGATGATGGGTGCAGGATTCGTTCTGAACGGCATATTCCTTTGAACATAGGGCGGTCAATCATTTCAAAACTCATCAACTGAATGTGACGGCGTATGTGCTCGGATAAAGATGCTGATTCAAAAGAATCGAGTATGTAGCGGGAAGCAAATTTCAGCAAGTACGAATTTCGTGTTTTTCTCAAATAGTCCGGCGGCGGAATCTGAGGAGGCTGAAATTCTACGACAAAGATAGCATGACGCCGTCTGTCTGCCCAAACTTTCAGACCTGTCGGGATTATGTCGCCTCGCATTGCCTGAATCTGCCGCGATTCGTGGCTACGGAGCCGCGTGGCTACGAATCCGCATTTATACGTTTAAATGTTTGAATAAACGAACATACAGAAATGTGCCTTTGCGTTCTTGCAAATGGATATTCATATATTTTAACATCAGCACTCTGAAACAGTCGTTTATGGATATGGTAATCAGGATTTATGCCTATAACTATATCTGAAAGCACGTAAAAGTAAATTGATTCTTAGATGTTTATCAAGTCGTATATACATTCCTATAATAGTAAGTATGCTCTAAAGGGTGCATACACTGACATCCTTGCCTCTACATAGGAATATGACAAAGTTAACATCAATGGATATGCAAGTCCAAATATTTGAATATGTTGGGCATCGGGCGCCTAAATCTGCCGTCAAATGCCGTTTGTTACGCCTAAATTCAGGTATGGCACCCCTGCGCAGTCAAGAAAGTAGGAAGAAATTTCAAACGACCCGCTTCCATTGACCGTCGAATTTCACACACTGTTCAATCGGATTTACGCCACATTCGGACGGGAGGAAGCGGAATTTGGCAGTTTCGGAAATTTTTCGTATCTTTAATATGACATTCGTGGAAACATCCAAGACCGGATGTAACAATTCGCTGAAAAACAAGCATCCACATGGATGAGCAAGGTATGTTGCAAGGCACTCGAAATAAAACCGGTGCCTCGTAACCCTTGCTCTCCGAGGGAATGGTTTCCTCCAAAGTCGGAAACCCCTTTCAACGCCTGCGGCATTTCTCAGCGAAGCAATCTGCGATGCCATCTCTTATTTTTATGGGTAAATACTCAAACAACGGAGATCGCAGACCTAAGGCTGACCCTTCCGTGAACCGCTATGTCGTGCGGTTCAACGCAGAGGAAAATGCTCGATTCCTCTCAATGTTCGAGCAGTCCGGAGCCATCAACAAGGCTGCCTTCATCAAAAACTTTCTTTTCCAGAAGCCTTTCAAGGTCTTTGTTGTCGATGAAAACACACGGATTTTCATCAATCAGTTGTCCTCGCTGAACGCACTCTATCGAACTTACGGTGTCAGTTACGACACTTTGGTAAAGACGCTTCGTGAGAATTTCAGCGAAAAGAAATGCAATGCCGCCATCGAGAGGCTGCGAGAAGCAACGATGAGGCTGGTGTCTGTATGCCTCGACATTCAGGAACTGGCCAAACAGTTCGACCATCGCTGGCAACAAACCATACAGGACAAATAAGAACGGCGAAAGAAAACGTCGGCAGGGGGGCTACCTCCTTGCCGACGTTAATTCTCTCTATTCATCGTTCCGGATCGTTCCGATTATCATTCCGGATTGTTCCGGTCATTGTTCCGCATCGTTCCATTGACGTCGGATTGGTGACATTGTCGGTGCCATTATTGGTGTCAATCTCTAATTTATTGGTGCCATTATTGGTGACATCGGTGCCATTATTGATGACAACAATGTATTTATTGGTGACATTCCACATATCACCAACTCTGACTTGTGACTATTGGGGCAGAATAGAGACGACAATTCTTAATCAGAGTAGTTTCTTCAGCTCATCCATATCCGGGAGGGTGTCTTTCAGCATTTCGGGCATTTCTTTAGTTGTAGTATATGTGGCAACGCCCATCGGTTTGTCGTAGTCCTGCATGACGTACTCCACAAAGCTTCTGTTAGCCTCCTTGCATAGGACGATTCCGATAGATGGATTTTCATGCGGCTTTTTAACTTTATCATCAAGGATTCGCAGATAGGTCATCAGCTGGGCAAGATAGCTCGACTTGAATTTGCCCGATTTGAGCTCGACCACTACCAGTGCGTTCAGTTCCCGGTTGAAGAACAACAGATCGGGGAAGAAGTCCTCTGAATATATTTCAAGATGGTACTGATTGCCGACGAAAGCAAAATCCTTACCAAATGTCATTATGAATTTCTTAATATTGTGTACTATCTGTTGCTCGACTACACGTTCATCAATATCCTGCAAATCCCGCTCACCGATCTCCTCAATGTTGATAAAATCCAATAGATACGAATCCTTAAACTGCATGACAGCCTTACGGGCCAGATTCTTATCCTCAATTCGCTCTATAAAGTTATTAGGAGCTTTTCCGGCTTTTTTATACTCACCTTCTGATATAACTTGTTCGAGGCGTGGCACTGACATACGTTCCTCAACACACCTTCCCATGTAATAATACCGTTCCTCGTTATTCTTGCATTTGCGAAGCAGTACGGTATGATGAGTGAACGGAGTTTTAAGATAGTCTTCCATTGGAAATGCCGATGGTGTCTCAATCTTAATTAAACCCAATATATCTCCCACGTTTACAATGTCTTGCAATTCATCGGTTGCAACCGATGAATTAACAGTGTCAAATTCGTCGGTCGTAACCGATGAATTTGAATCAAGGAAAGACCAGCCTTCATAAAACAATCTCATTTCCCTCAATTGGGTTTCTCCGTATCCCCTTAAACCGGGAAGAATCTTCCTAAGCCTTTCGCTGATAGCTTTCAATGCCCCGGTTCCCCATACTCCGTTTCTTGTGTTTAAAGACACATATTTCCCAATGGCAAAATATGTAAACAGTTGCACCCGATTGACACCCTTTGCAGCTTCATATTGACCTTTCAGAATAGCATTCTTTATGGTTTCAGCCGCATGGTTATATATGTGTGCTATTGCTGTATTCTGTTCCATATGCAAATTTACTGATTATTTGTCGGTTGGTCAAATTTCCTTCGGAATCGTGCACCGAGCCAAAGCTCGACATGCGCTATTTGCCAACTCGCGAATAGGATTATTTGTTGATTGCCGAAATCACAGCCATTATTTGCTCCGGGGTCATACCCTTTAGCAATTCGATTGCCTGCTCCTCTTTTGTCGCTCCTGATTCCTTCGTTGCGGTAGCCGAGGACTGTTTCTTGGAGAAGACATTGCGTAGCGTTTCATCGGTCTTGGAGGTGTCGAAGCTACCCATGTAACGCTCGGTTGTGGCGAGGTTGCTATGACCAAGGATATTCTTGATGGCTGATGACTCGGCTCCTGACTCCTGCGCTATATGAGCGAACGAGTGACGGCTGATGTGCATTGACAGTGGTTTCTCAATCTCCGCCTTCTCTGCAATCTTTTTGAGATATTTGTTGATAAGGGCGTTCTTTGATGAAATATCCTGATACATCTTGTGCCGCAGTTCCGGGCGCATTCTGTCTTTGTCGGCTTGCGTCACATATCCGGCATATTCAGCATCATTTGACAGCAATGGGAAAATATAATCCGTAGCCTTTGCATCCTCCCGCTGATAATGGCGCAGGATTTCAATAGCCTGCTCAACTAGAAGAAGGTCACGCTCTTTATGGTTCTTGCCCATCTGGTAATGCAATCTTCCGGAGACGGTGACATTGCCCCATCGCAATTGAATCAAATCAGCTGCACGGATACCGGCACAATAATAGCTGAACAGGAAATAATTTTTGCAGTGCCATATCAGCGAGCCCTCCTCCAATTCCAGATTGATGATACGCTCCATCTCTGAATCATCAAGTTTTTCCTTGATGGTCTTTACACCCTTGTATTTGAATACGAGGAACGGATCCTTTGAAGCCTCCATTATACCGACCTCGATTGTGCGATGAACCAGTGTGCGGAGAATATTGAACTGAACCTCGATAGTGTTCGGATGCAACAACTTTCCCGGCTCGCGCTCATTTTCCCACTTGTGGAGAAAGTTGTCAAAGCGAGTCAACAGCTCGACAGTCATATCAGCAACAGTAATGTCGGCCATACGGCGTTTCTTTCGGAACGCATCCAGTTTATTGATAAGTCCGCAATACTTACGCCAGTTGCGCCAGCCGCCGTTATCATAAATCATCTGCGCCCTCTCACGCGCAAAAGCAAGAAACGAAGGTGAAACTGCCTCGGTATTCATCTCCTTGGCAAGCGCGACGGTCGTTACCTCGCCTTCCTTGTCGAGTTCCTTATACGTTTCCTTCGCCTTGGCGAGAATATCGGCCAGCTGTGCATTGAGCACCTTTGCGTCGCGGACACCGCCACGTATCCAATTCTCGCCTTTGCATTTTGCATTGAAATCGGAAGGTCGGGCAATCTCGACCATCGTCTTGATAAGTTTTCTTTTGCCGCCGACCGTCACACGAAGATACACCACGTATGTCTTGTTCTTGGTCGGTCGTCCGTTGAGTTCAAATCTGAATGTCGCCATTGGAGAGATTATTAGAGTTAAAATTACTATTACAGGCAACTTTGCAGGCAACGCCCACGCGGTTCAACCCGAATACGATTACAAAGATAACTCAAAATAATTTTACAGGCAAATTTACAGGCAAGATTCCGCTATTTTAAGCAATTCAAAGACTCTATAAGATCTGCAATATTTTTATAAGACGCTAATATGAAGCGATATATATAAGTATTAGAAAGTAATAGAAAGTAGTTTTAGTGGTTCTGTTCTGGGCACCCATAAATCCCGTAACTCATTAACAATCAAGAGTTGCGGGATTTTTCATTCAATTTTTGTCAGCAAATTGTCAGCGAAGGTCTGAAAAATCGGAAATTTTACCCTCTTGAATCGGGCTGAATTGAGATGCTTTGTCCGATTTTGAATTATTTAACATATTTTAATAAAGTAGGGTTGACAGCCCCTTGTCAACTGTCAGCTCCTACGAAAGAAAACGAGCCATACGGGATACCGAATGGCTCGAATTTTG
>CAJMDR010000009.1 GCA_905212215.1 uncultured Porphyromonadaceae bacterium | reverse complement strand
TTCTTTTTTTTCGCTTTTTCGCTTTGGGTCGCTGCGCGACCGCTTTATCGCCTTACGCTCACGCGGCCTCGCTCAACGCTTTGTACGCGGTCACGCTCTGCGCTTTGACGATCAGTCCGCGGAAGGCCAGACGCGAGCCGACATTCGCGCCCGCATTCGTCGCATCGTAAACCGCATCCGCGCACGACACGCCACCACTCGCGTTCGCGCTGTAGCTGCCGCGATAGACCACACGGCCTGTGGCACTGCTGAAATAGTATATGTCGGTGTAATACGTTGAGGAACTGCCGTTGAAACTGCCGACAGGGGTCATATCCATGTAAAGACCGTGCGCTACCCCGGTTATCCAATAGCCGGAGGCGGTCATGCCCTTGACATAACGGACGCTGCCGTCGGGCATCCATATACGCCACTTGCCGACATTGTTGGTGTCGTTCGGAATATCCACCCAGTCCATCATCTCGTATTTATGCCCATAGAGATTGACATAGCCGAGACAGCAGATATTGTTGACCTGCGTCACCGTCTTTGCCCCGAATGTATCCGTGTCGATGAACCACGCGTACTGATGCACGAGGTTGTCGACAAGACTGTTTGTCACATTCGGGTTGATGGCTTTGGCGTATTCATACCCGACGGTGTCCTGCATACCACGGAGCATGGTGTCGGCTCCGATGGTTCGGTTGTTGATATGCGACCCGGCTCCGCACTGTTCCTGCATATCCCTGCGGCCATAGAAGGCATAGGCGAGGTTGGCGAGACGGGAGTGCATCATCGCATCGATCTGCTGCATACCCCTCTGCTGACTGTAATAGTGGAAGTCAGTCCACGGCATATTTGCTCTGGAACGGCCGCCTGTGATACACGAGCGGAATTTCTCACCGACGATGACGGTCTCGACAACGGCACACAGATGCTCCTCGTCATAGTACCACTCCGGCTCCATGTCCTCGATCTTGTCGGAGTTCGACAGGACGACCTTGTCAAATTCCGCTGTGTTGAGGATGGTGAAGTTGAGGGAAACAGCTCCGGCAGGGACATCCTTTATGAGATACATTCCAGCCTCGAATTTATTTGCAAGCGAGGGCACGACGATATTCTCAAGCACCTTGCCGGAGGAGTCGCAGAACACAGCCCCGGTGAGTCCTGTTCCGGGGACGCTTGGGAAACGCACCCTCTTGTGCTTCGACACATCGACCTGACACACCGAATAGGTGCTGTCGGCGGTGTAGGATGCCGTAAGGGTATCCTTGCCGACAATCTTGCGCCCGGCAATCACGCCTCCTTTCGCCTTGATGTCATCAAGGGTCAGAATGTCCGCCTCCGGCGTGGCAGGACGATGGTTCCTGTCGTTGGAGCTGTAACATGAATAGTTGGCGGCGTTGAGATAGTCGTTGATACCCTTTACCCACATTCCCGGCTCATACATCATGAGGTCGCCCTCGCTTCCGTCGAGCTTGGCCGGAGTGCAGTTGGCAATGTCCTCAGCATCGGCATAGTAGTTCGAGTTCGCGTCATGCAGGGGGAAATAGGTCATCTGCCCGTCGTGGTTGTTGACCGTTACATCGGTGTTGGCCATGCGGACTGTTCTTGTCGTAGGCTTCCGGGTAACTTTCGCAAGGACACGGTGGCGTTTGGCAAAGATGGCGGCGAGATGGCCGCTTCTCACATAGTCGTTGCCGAACTGATAGCCGGTGTTGTTGTCGAGGTTGGACACACTCGCGTCGTCTGCCGGATTGTCGATGCGGATCATCGTGTATTCCGGCTGTATGATGTTCAGTTCCGGGAAGTGGGCGCACATCCTCTGATACTGCGCCTCGTCGATGTATCGTGTGAGCCGCACTGTTCCGACGAGGGCGCAGGTATCGGTGGAGTTGCCGGAGGCATCGACACCGCCCATAGCCATGAACTTGTTGAGCCATGTGCCGTCATCCTCGCGGTCTATGCCTGTGACGCGGAGCCTGTCAACATTTGCGCATCTTGACAGCAGGGTCTCCCAATTTATTCCGGGGCAGTTGTCGAAGATGAGGGTGCGGACATTGCCGTAGCTTTCGAGGGTAAGCCCGGACGAGGTGAGCTTGCTCAGATACTCAAGCCGGAGTGTCGTTATGGTGGAAGGCATCCGGGCGACGGTAACGGGTGCGCCCTTGGCAAAGACGATGCTCTGTACCTTTGTGCCTCGTGCGTCGAGTTCCTCAAGTTTTGTCTGATTCGTGAGGTCGAGGGCGGTACTCGTGCTGCCGCCTGTCTTGGCCTGTGCCTGATTGCGGAGGTTGAGCTTGCGCAACTGTCGGCAGTTGTCTATCGAGAGCCACCATCCCGTCGAACCGCCGCCTGTTGCCGCCTGTAGGTTGAGTTCCCGGAGGGCGGTACATTTGCCGAGGTCGAGGGCGTTCTTGAGGTGGTTGGAAGCTCCTGTCAGATCGAGGACTCGCGCCCTGCTCGCACCGTAGATGCGCAGGGGGTCGTTGACCGTATAGGCTCCCGTTATGTCGAGGGTCGCCACCGCTCCTCCTGCTACAATGCCGGTGTTGGCAATGTTGGGACTGTTGTTGGTGCCGTAGCCGAAGGCATAGGTTTCGTTGGCGGTGATGCGGACTGTGTCGGCTGCATCGGACGCGCTTCTCGCCATGTAGAGGTCGATGTTGTCGGAGGTGAAGTTGCTCGTGCCGTATTTGGCATCGAGCAGGGCTGCACGGTTGGTGAAGAAGAAGGTGCGGTGGCTTCTGTTGCTGCCCTGCAACGCGAAGATGAACGGCCACTTTTTGCCATACATGGTCTGAACTGCCGGGGCGATATATTTCAGATAGCCGGACTTGTTGAAGGCACGGTCACTCCAATTGCCGCTCTGCTCGTCGTTGAGCATGGCGAGGACACGCTCGTTTGTCATGACGGCGCGGAAGTTGGCAGCACATCTCTTGAGGTCGTCCTCAAGGTTGGCAAGCACAAGGTTCCACAGCCACGAGTCATGTCCCTCGAAAGCATATTTGCTCGCCTCTGCGTCCCATGTGTCGCGGTCGGTGGTATATAGATACACAAGGAAACAGTCGTTACGCTTGCCGAGCTGCGTATCGCCGTCGTAGTAGGTGATGTACCATATCTTGCCGTCCCATGTGCGGAGCATCATGTTCTTGGCTCTCTGATCGACGCTGAGGAAATAGTCTGTGAAGATGTAGTATGTCAGAATAAAGTCCTTGTCGAAATACTGTCCTATTTCGTTCTTGAACTTCTCGCTCTTGAATGTGGAGAGGTCGCCGGGATTCGCGCCGGAGGGTACACAGGAGCGTATCCACGAATAGAGACGCTTTAGTGCGGTCTGCTGCGCGGTGGCGAGTCCCGCCCATTTGACATCACCGTCGCTCTGGACTTTCCCGGAAGCGTCAACACCATAATTGACCTCGGCTCCGGCATCGAAATTCTCGGCGAGATGAGTGTCGCTCGTGGATTGGAACAGGCAGACGGGTGATGTGTTGTTGAGCATCTCAAGAGCGATGGGACAGGCTGCGGTGTAGCCTTCGACACCTTCCATACCGAATACCGGACCACTCTTGGATTTCTCGTTGTTGAAGTTGTACTGTCCGTAATAGACGTTCTCGCCGTCTGCTGTCTCCGCACAGAATATGTCGATGGGCATCCCGTCGATGGCGGTTCTGATGCTGACAGCTCCGAGACTGTTGCCTCCCTGTTCGTACTGATGCCGCTGCGGTGGGGTAAGCAGTCCGAGTTCCTTCATCACGTCGTTGAACAGCTTTGCGCCGCCGGTGTTCAGGGACATCGAGGAATCGGAATAGTCGGACTTGCAGCATACGATCGGCACGGGAACCGCGCCGGGACGCATGACATATTTGTTGCCGGGCAGAACGTTCTTGCCTGTCATTGACAGCATCTCGCTCCCCTTGGTGAAATATATGCGGATGTTCTTCGACGGATATTTTGTGGAGGAAGTGCCCTGTATTCGGATGTAGCAGTTGGTGAGTATGAAGTCGTAGTCGCTGCCGAGCGGAGAGTAGAAGTACACGTCGGCGAGAAAGTCGGTCTTTTTGTTGTTGGTCTCGTACACGTCATTGAGCATATTCTGACGCACGATGCGCAGGACTCCCTTCCCCATCGCCCGGAGTTTGTCCATATCGACATCCCCGGTGTCGCCGATGATGTCGTTCTCGGAATAGATCTCCATCATCTCGTCGGTGGTCTCGCTGTCCACCATTCGGTTCTCAAGCTCCTCATCGTCGCTGAGGGCTCGGTTATAGACGCGGATGCATTTTATCTCCACGTCGGCTTCGGCACTGTCGATGGTGATTTCCTGCGGATTGTCCTGACGGAAATTGAACGAGGTGTCGTAGATGTCCGCACCGGTGCGGTTTCCGGTGACATACAGCTGCATAAGACGGTCTTCCGACGCGGTGCCGACCATGAGGGCGACCTTCATCCAATCCCCGGCTGCGTAGTTGGTGGCGAGCTTGATTTCTCGCTGCACTGTCTCTCCGTCCTCGTTCTCATAGCTCACGCTCTGGCCGGTTCTGAAACTTGCCTCCTGTGTCGTGATCAGAAGTCCTTTGCCATTGTCGAGACAGCTCACGACCGCCGCCTCCCTGTCCATGACATTGCTGACACGCATCGTGATCTCGACGGTGAGGCCGGTGGTCTTGACATCGGTGGAGAAGGGTTTGGTGTGGATTACGGCCTTGGCTCCGTTGGTGAGACGGAGCGCACCGTCAACCCATCCGCTGCTTGCCCAGTCCACTCCTTCGAATGACGTTGTAACGCCATTCGATTCCCATGTGGCCGGGTTGCTTTCCTCGTTGCTGCGCCCGGTGGCGTCGAGCTTGAACTGCAAGCCGTATGTGGCCTCGCTGATGTCGATGCCGCTCTCCTCGACATCGATATTGATGGTGTAGGTGGTCGAGCCGAGTTTGAGCTGAAGGGACTGACGGCCTTTTTCCGTGAAACGGTTGCTGTAGGTCTGAACGGTTCGGGGTGCGGCGACTGTCCGGGCGAGCTTGCCGTTCTGCCACAGTTCGACAGTGGCCGGAATGACAGTCGGATCATAGGCTACGAACTCAAACTCGCACTTTTCATATTGCCCGACCTCGATGGTGGGTGTCGTATGCCCGGTGCCGGTCAGGATGCGCCCGTCGGGGTGGACTATCTTTGTGCCGAGGAACGGTGCGCTGCTGCCGCTCTTTCAACTTCTCTACATAGCATTCCGGGGCTGTGAACATGATACCGTTCTCCTCATTGAAGCTGAAGGGCACGCCATCCAAGATCAGCACTGTGGCCACCTTATGCTTGACGCTCTGCGTCTGCCATTCCTTGATTTCGTCTGTCTCGCTCATAATCTTAAATTTTGTGAACTCGCGTTTTTTTCGTATCTTTGACCGCTCGTTCATTACTGAATACGATGCAAAGTTACAGAATTTCTGTAACACCACCAAATTATTTTCAGAAATTCTGAATAAAATTTTTCGCGCATGGAAAAGTCTGAAATAAACCAACGATTTATTAAGGCTATAGAGAGCCTATTACAGGATAAAGGGCTTACCAAATCCGCCATAGCCCAAAGTTTAGGGATTAAGCCTGCTAAATTTTCAGAAATTCTGAATAATCGAATGAATGTAGGAACTGATACCCTCGCCTTGTTGTGCGAACTTTACAGTTTCAATGCCAATTGGCTTCTTCTTGGGGAGGGTGGAATGTTAATCCACGGACAAATAAAAGGCCGGTCAAAACCTGCCTTTGCAATACCAAAACTACAGGACTTCCCAATGACGTCTGAAGGGGTGTGTGAAATGTTTATGGCTATATTACGCGATAAAGATGCAAGATTTCAAGAACAAGCAGAAGAGATAGGTCGCCTCAAGGAGCGCATCGCGCAGCTTGAGCGAGAAAAAAACGTTGGCGAGGAATCCTTTCAAGCTGCCCCACGGGAACTTTCCAAATCCACCGTGGACTTATAGAGGAATGGGAGAGACTTGGAATATGCCCCAATTGAACGAAACGGATACCAAAGGGAACCCCGGAATACCCTCCAATCGCCCTTTTTCGGGGTGTTACCCTCTCAAAATGGGGTCTAAATCGGCTCAAACCCTTGAAATTCCTATATTTAATAAGGTAGCCGGGCGCAAAGTGGAGGTTTTTTCTTAATAGTGAAATGCCGAAATCGGGGGGCTATTTTGAAAAAACGGTATTTTTCCACCCCTCTATTACCCCCCTGATTACCCCAAATGTGTAACCCCAGTTTTGTGAAAATGTAACCCCACTTTGTAACCCCACCTGTAACCCCACACCTCAAAATCGACCATTCAAACACAAAATAGGGGAGCCGTTTGGCTCCCCCGGAATGTAGGCGTTTTAGCGGCTTTCTAAGGCCGTTCTAATGCCGTTATTATGTCATTCCATCACCGGCTCCGCGAGGGGCTGTGAGTAGCGTAGTTTGCTGTATTATCGCACGTTTGGTAACGACCGTGCCGCCACCACTCAACCCGGCGCGGCGCAGATAATCATACCCACAACCCACTTGTTCCGGGGTCAGATGATGGAAAATAGCGGCAATTGAGCCAAAAGCGAGGGTTTTACGCTTGCCTGTCAAGTGAACGATGATGCATTTGGTCTGTCTCATACTCGTAAATTTTCCGCAAATATACACAAATAACCGCTATTTGCAACCTTTTGAACTAATCAAAATCAAGAACCGGCACAAAAAATCGGCGCAAAACCGACTTCCCCCACCCTATCCCACTCATCGAATCCCATGTGTAAACCCACCTATGCCGATCATGCGCCCCGTGTAGCCCCTGTGTAAACTTGTCGAGCCGAAAATTAAACCGAAATTAAAGCAATGTAAACACTTCGTTTTTTTTGGTCGCACTCCCCTACCCTCCCCTAACTGCCGTAAATTCAAAGGGTTTCATCAAATCCGACCGACCTCAACATCAAACGCTTCGTTTTGTGCCCCATAAAATCCGGTCGTTTTTGATTGTAAGGTATATATGTAACAATCATTCAGATGGCAATTCAGACAGTCAATCATCAAAGTGAATGGTTTGCCTTGGACTCTACTTAGAAACAAGCGAAAATAAGTAGTTGCAATTCCAAAACGAGTTGTTGAAACCCAAAATAAGTAATTGAAGATAAAAACGAGTAGTTCATACGAAAAAGCGAGTAGTTGGCGAGTAGTTCGACAATTATCCGAGTAGTTTGCCCGAAAAAGCGAGTAGTTATTTGGGACAGGCGTGTTCTTTGTTTTCATTATCCTGACATCATAATGGTTATGCGGAAGTATAAGAGGAGAAAGAACGAGAGGGAATAAAGAAGAATGATTAGAAGCGTCCAGCCGCGAGGAAGAGTGAAACTGCCGGTGAGGTAATTGCGGATGCGGCTTGTGAGGCGATGGCGAAGTGTGGTTAGTTTTGGAAGAATGCCAGATGGGAGATTAGAGAAAAGAGGCTGATATTTAGAAGACTCTGAATCGGTGGATGGTTCGTTGAGGATTTTCTGAAGGGCGATTTTAATGTCACGATAATGACGGTCGGCGATTTTACCTACGCCGATCATCTTTTGGAAGAAGGCATCGTAGTCACTGGCAATCGCGACACGCCATTCGTGGACATTTGAAAAGTAACGTTCTCCTTTGGCTTCGTATTCCTGTCGGAGCAGTTCTTCTGCTTGGCGGTCTTCTTCCTGATGGCGTTCCTGCCGTTGTTGCAGACAGTCGTGGCACGCTTTCAGAAACATTTCATATATTTTATCGGTGTCGATTTCGACCCGGATATTGCCATCGGTAGTGGTAGTCGTTTTGCCTTCCAGAATCAGAAGACGGTTCTTGATTTCGTTTAGCTCGTTGACTTGCTGATTGTGCAGTCGGTCAACATAGTTTTTATCGTTTGTATTCATCTTCTGCGTTTGAACGGTTTGTGTATGTGTCGGTTGTCTTGAGCTTCCTGACGGCGACGGCGTTCATCGTTCCAGTCGAGGTCGTTGGTGGTGCCTCCGCCGCCGGAAGATTGCACGACTGCCGGTCCAGTGAGTAGCTCGAGTATTATAGACAATGGGATCAGACTAACTTCCGATGGTTCAATGGGGGTGCTATTGGGTAGCACTCCCTCAAAAGGACTTTCCGTTTTGGAAAACCCTTTGCCTGAATCTTGGCAGGGTGCGGTCAATTTGCCCGTACCCTCCTCAGAGTTCAACATATGGTCTTGAGAGGGGGTGAACAAAACGTTCTCCCCCACATTCGGGCTCTCTCCGAACCTTTCATCATAGAAGCCTTTGTTGGGGGTTGACAAAACGTCCACTCCCTCAACAGACAGTGCTCCGAACTTCGCTGCCAGCTTGCCGTATGTGAGTTTCAGCTTGGAGAGTTTTGAACCGGCAACCCTGTAACCGTCTTTAGCGAATGAAATGCCCCGGATTTCTCCCGTTGAACGGTTGATACTGAAAGCTGCCTCTATCCCATGAGCCTCCAAAGCATGTTGGAATTCAGCCCATGATGATGAACTGTTTGCGGCGGCGATTGCTGCCGACTTTATATCGAATCGCAACTGCTGAATCGGTCGCAGTCTATCACGGTTAACTTTCTCGCCTGTCATGTTGCCGAATGTAAGACCGTGGCGCAGCTTGATTTCCTTGCAGACTTTCGCGCTCCTGATACGCTCATTGAATGCGGAAATTACATTGCCTTCAAGATCGATCCGGCTGAACACAAGATGGCAATGCGGGTGCGTCTTGTCGAAATGTCGTGCCACTATATACTGGGCATTTGTGATGCCCATGCCCCGAAGCCATTCATCGACAAGTCGCGCCATGAAGCGGTCGCCTTGCTCACTGTCGGGGAACAGATGTGCATCCTCCGGCGAGAAGGAGATTGACACATGCTTTACCGGTTGCCCGATATGATGTACTCGGCCGCGGCTGTCTGGATGACGGAGATGGGTGTTAAAACTGTCAGCAATCGTCTCGTTGGAAACGACACAGACGCCCTGAAAAGACAACAGTCGGCCTCGTTTTTCATCGCTTTTAATGTCGTTTGCATAGCTTACCAGACCTGCAAAATCAATTCTGTTCTTGAATTTGGCTATCATCACATACGAAATTTTGAGAGCAAATTGAGTGTTATTGTTAGCAGACTATCAACCTTGCTTGCCACCGTATCAAAGCCTATGCCGTTTGCGCATCGGGTGAGCTGATTGAGATTGTTAGCGATACCCTGAAGGCTGCGGACCATCGAGTACTCTTCATCAGTCAAAGCCTTGCGAATCGTAGCACCCATGACGGCACGGGTAATGAATTTGTTGAGTGAAAGACCGGTTTCGCGGGCCATATCTTTTACAACGGCATAGTTGCCGTCATCAAGATGCAGCTTGATTTCATTGCGGAGCCGCTGCCACTCCGGTTTGGACTTGCGCCCACGCTTGGATTTTGGTTTTGTCTGTATCATTGTGAATTTGGTCGGAAATATAAATGGAGGGAAGAAAGTTGGAGGAGGCAAGAGGTTGAGTATGGAATCAGGATGATTTCAAAACCAGGGCGTATGCGGCAACCGAAAGGTTGACCGAGCCAATTTTTATGGGACATAAAAAACAACCTTGCAATCCTCTTCCATCTTCACTTCTGTTTCGATTGCGGAGCATAGCTAAAAAACAGCTGACTGTCCGGCTACGGCGTTCTATAAGTGGTGTTGGCGAAGACTACCTTGCCAACCATATCGTTCAGACGGTCGGCTATGCGGTCGCCGTATCTCGGGCGAATTTCCTGAGGTGTAAGGTTAGTCGTGAGAATGGTAAACAGATGACGCTCGTAGCGAGTCATCAGCAGCTCCGGTAACGGATAGAGGACATTGCCGTAATCCATAACCTCAAGCGGTTCAGTGCCGAAATCGTCGATGGCAAGCATCCGTTTATAACAGAGACTACGCCATTCATCGTTGTCCTCCTTGCAGACTCTCGCAAGGTCACGGGCGTTGACAATCCGGATGGAGTAACGCTCGGAGTAATCATCATCAACTTTGATTTCAAATTTGTTGAGGATTTGCTGGAATGCTTTCACAAAAGTGGTCTTGCCATTGCCGCATCCGCCGCACAGCATAAGTCCGAATTTCGAATGGTCGCCTGTTAGCCACTCTGCAATCTGTTCGGTCTGCGTCAACAAGGCTTCACTCATTAAAAAAGTTTTGTAGCGGCGTTCGACTTCTGCCTTTACGAGAAGTACACGGACAGTATCGGACTTTGAGAATGGAAGCCTAAAACGCTCCCTCGTAGTCGCTGACCGACTGAGCTGAGACACCAGCAGGTCGGCGAGCATCGTTGGCTGATTGATTTGTTGCATGGGTTGTCGGTTTAAGAGTTGTTTTGTGTTTATTGATTGGTTGTTTTTTAATCCAGTTCACGAAATATCTTCGGCAGTCATCTTCCTCCCTACCTTTCGTTCCTTGGCAACGGAGGTAGCGGAAGAAATTGCAGAGATACGATTTCAGTTCCGGCAATTCGATTTGACTGGAGGGAGAAAGAATGGAAATGATTTCCTTGAGCCACGGCTCGTCGTTAACCAGCAAAGCCTCAAGCTCTTCCAAACTCAAAATCTTCACATCGCCTGTTTTATTTGAAGAATAATTTTTATCTTTAATAATTTCTATCTTCTATATTATAGGGTGTCACGCTGTCCGACAATCTAACTGTCGAGTCATCCTGCAAGGATTCCGTCAATCCATCTGTCAAACATTCTGTCAATCCATCTGTCAAGACAAGTGAATACATAGGATGGGAGCCTTTGCCGGTACCTTTGGTATAGGTAATGAACTTTTCGTGCGTTAAGCGATTCACGAGCGTTGACAACAGTCTGTCGGGTCACTTGGATTGCTGCGCTTATTACTGAAGTCGGGCATTTGAACGGCATCTGCCATCAGCGGCTGTTCGCCCGGTTGAGGAGGAAGAAGTATAGCGCAATCTCCGCAGTGGAGAATGGCTCGTACTCGTTCTCACGCCAGAACCGCTGCATGATTTCGTAGATGTTGACTCCCTTAGGCATGGTTACCGGACTTGCGTAGATATTCGTTAGCGCGCTCCCTGATTTCATCCTGAGAGGAAATGCGGACACGGGTAAGATATGCGTTAAGGTCTTCGGGATCAAAGTAACAGAGTTTGCCATTAGGCTTATACATTGGGATGATGCGGTTCATCATCATCTTGCGGAGAAAGGACAGCGAGATGCCGAGATACTGCGCCGCTTCCTTAGAGGTGAGAAGTTTTCTTTGCGTGTTCATGTAGTTGAATATTCGTAAATATTTTTGGAAATACCCTGGAACCCTTGGAATACATTGAGTACCTTTCGTTTCCAATGCAAAGTTACCGCCTCTCCAAAGTGACACCATGTGGGCGCATTGTGTCGAAATATAAAAAAATGCAAACGCGCTATTCGCTGGATTGCAGCGATATAGCGCGTTATGAGTTCTGAAAATCGGATTCTGTTGTGTTGAAGTTGTGATTAGCGTGTGGCGCGTCTCATCTCTTCCCAGATTTTGATAGCGTTTTCTATGTTTTCACGAAATTCTATGTTAGCCGGGACGTCGCTTCTTGCGTCATCAAGTCGATGGCTTTTATAGTAGGTCTGACTGATGCCGCAGCGTTTCAGGAATAGCGATGACCATTCCTTTCCAAGCGCAGAGGGGGAAATTAATTTCTCTACAGCATACACCATATAACATATATGAAGCTGCTTGAATTTTATAAGCTGAAAGAAATCCTGCTCTGATCTCAGATTCATGTGAACGCTGAACATTATAGGAGTGGTAAATTCAAACAGTACTTCGTTACAGGCATCATAAAGACAGTTGCATAGCTTGGCAGATACGGTATCGCGAAACTGCTCGGCATCTTTCATCAAAATCTTCTTCATGAGCCGCCCTCCCTGATTCGTTTGATGTCTGCAAGTATCGCATTCGCTATGTCACGGTAACGAACAATGACTGCCTCCAAAAAATCGGCTCTGAACCGAAACACTGGCGCGCTCTCCATGTTAGCTTGCTCATATTCGGTATATAATTCCCTAACTACCTTTTGCCGTTCATCATGTTCTGCTTTGGCTTCTTCGCAACGTTTTTCTGCCTTTATGTATTCCTGGGAATCGAGATCCAGATAGTCAAGCCGGTTATTAAGTCGGCAGTAATCTCTCCAATATGCAGTCAACTCTTTTTCTGCTTTCTGATACCTATTATAAAAGGTGTGTAAGTAGTTTTGTGCGATAGCCTTGAAATCGACCTCATTCAGCATTGGCATACCGACACTCAAAAATCGCTCTGATTCCTCTTTGAGTTTCATGACGGATTTCTCCAAAGCATCAATATCGGATGCAGCCATCTCCTCAGCCTCATCAATCAGACTATTTGGTTCCGGCATCTCATCGTAAAGTTTCACGATGTACAAAGCGTTCTCAAAGGACATTCCCTGTCCTTCTATGGAATTATTGATGGTAATGAGATTTTGAATAAGCTCGGTTATCATGTGGGGATGTGTTTGAGGGAAGTCGCAGTTTACCCTTAGATATAGAACAGCATGAGTTCTCTTTGGTTCTCTTCAACAGTACACCTTTTTATCGTTTTGGCTACCCTTTGGCTACCCAATTTTACAGAAATAGCTAATAATCAAGCGATTATCAGCTATTCTATGAGCCGCGAGTGGGACTCGAACCCACGACCTTTTCGTTACGAATGAAATGCTCTACCAACTGAGCTATTGCGGCATTCGCTATTGCGCTGCAAAATTACCAATTTTTTTTGACTTCACAATGCCTGAGAGTCAAATATAACACAAATTTTGCACTTATTGGTAGAATCGCAGTAGAATCGGCGAAAAGACTTCTTCAAAAATTGACACAAGCTGCACGTAAGTTACACACAAACTCCACGCGAACTGCACGGATGCTGCACGGATACTGCACAGTAGCGTCGCAGATATGCAATATTGAAAAATTACCCAATCAGCTACGAACCGTGAAAGGGCAGAATCCCGGCATCATACTGCTTCGTGTATGATATAAACCGAGTTCCAATGCCTATTTAGTTGAAGAAGCAGTGTTCTCCATCGCTTTCTTCGGACAGCTCCTCACACACTTGCCGCACTCGATGCAAAGACTGTAGTCTATCACCGGAAAGCCATCGGCATCCTGCGAAATGGCGCCAACCGGACAAATCTTAATCAGTGGACATACGTGGTTGTGGGGACATATACTTTTATTTACCTGTATCATTATTCTGTTTTTATTTGCAAAGTTAACCATTATCCACGGTTCCACAAAATAGATTTTCTGTAGCCTCGCATTGAATCAATGTCATCTACTTTTTATCGTTTGTGTCAATGAAGCAGATTGTATAACTTTGCAGACATTAAATTTATGCAAACAAGTAAGACAAAATATGGCTCATAAACAATCATTCCGTCCTCTGCCCCGTGAGGGCTTTCCGTTATTCTGGATTCTGCTGGTATATCTCGTTGCCGGTTACTTCTGGCCGGCGATCGGTTTTCTTGCCTTAATCTGCATGATAGCGCCTGTCGCATTTGCCGTGCGCAAGGGACGCTGGTGGTGCGGCAATGCCTGTCCACGCGGGAACCTCTACGACAAGATTCTGACGAAATATTCGCCGCACCGACCTATTCCCGCATTCGTGCGCACGAGGGGATTCCGTATCTTCATGGTGCTGTTCATCTTCACCATGTTCGGTGTACAGATGACCCGAGCATGGGGCGACTGGAACGGCATGGGGCGCGTATTCTGGACTATCTTACTGGTTACTACTATCGTAGGCGTGACACTTTCATTTATTTACGCTCCGCGCACATGGTGTTCCTTCTGCCCGATGGGAACATTGTCGTCATGGGCATCTCCCCGTAGCGGCAAACTTCCCGACAACTACCGCCGCGTCATGGTGGGTGAAAAGTGTACCACCAAGTGCAAGCTCTGCTCTGCGGTATGTCCCATGCAGCTGAAGCCGTATGAAAGCCGGAACGACGCATCAGGCTTCCTCCATCCCGACTGTATCAAGTGCGGCAACTGCATAAAGGGATGTCCATTGAAAGTCCCTGAAATGAAGCCATAGAAGGCTAACATTTAGCGAACACTGCGACAGATAATATTATAATCGGCACACATCCAAGCTTTCCACCTGATTATGTGCCGATTAAATTAAGTTTCTGCTCCATGGAGGCAGAAACAAATACCGGCAAAATGCCGGGATTATGATTTCAGAGGCTATTCTATCCGATGAAAGCTGCAACGTCAGCGAGGGGCACGGCTTTCTGCTCTCCGGTGCTCATGTTCTTGACCGTCACCGTACCGGCAGCGAGCTCGTCGTCACCTATCATGGCGAAGAACGGAACGTTGAGAGCATTTGCATAGCCTATCTGTTTCTTCATCTTAGCAGCGTCGGGGTAGACGTCGGCAGATATGCCTTTCAGACGGAGTTCCTTTGCAAGGCGCAGCGAAGCGTCGGCGGATGCTTCGCCGAAGTTGGCGAAGAGTATTTTGGTAGACATGCCGATGCCGTCGGGATAGAGGTCGAGGGCATTCAGAACGTCGTAGATACGATCGGCGCCGAATGATATGCCGACTCCGGATATGCCAGGCATACCGAAGATGCCCGTGAGGTTGTCGTAACGTCCGCCACCTGTGATGCTGCCCATCTCAGTGTCGAGAGCCTTCACTTCGATGATTGTGCCAGTGTAATAGTTCAGCCCTCGTGCGAGCGAGACGTCAAGGTCGAGTTCGGCATCCAGTCCGAGCGACAGTGTATGGTTTACAACAAACTGCAGTTCTTCCACACCCTTGCTTCCCACTTCGCTGTCTTTGAGTAGCTGCGCGAGTTTTTCGAGCCGCTCGGTGGTTGTTCCTCCGATGAGCAGCATGGGGCGCAATGCTGCTATTGCTTCTGCTGACAGACCACGGTCGACGAGCTCTTCCTCGACTTTCTCAATGCCGATCTTGTCTATTTTGTCGATGGCGACGGTGATGTCTATGAGTTTATCGGGTGCGCCGATAAGTTCGGCGATACCGGCGAGAATCTTGCGGTTGTTGAGCTTTATCGCCACGCGTACGTGCAGACGGCGGAACACCTCGTCGATGAGCTGCAACAGTTCGACCTCGTTGAGAAGTGAGTCGGAGCCAACGACATCGGCGTCGCACTGATAGAACTCGCGATAGCGTCCTTTCTGCGGACGGTCGGCGCGCCATACAGGCTGAATCTGATACCTCTTGAAGGGGAGCTGAAGCTCGTCGCGGTGCTGGACGACGAAACGGGCGAAAGGCACTGTCAGGTCGTAGCGCATGCCGCGGTCGCACAGCTTGGCAGCGAGGCGTGCCGGCTCTCCGTCGAGCAGCGATGCGTCGATGCCGCGCATGAAGTCGCCGGAATTAAGGATTTTGAACAGAAGCTTGTCGCCCTCTTCGCCGTATTTTCCCATGAGAGTCGAAAGGTTCTCCATAGCAGGAGTTTCAATCTGGCGGTAGCCGTAGAGGGCGAACACCTCACGAATGGTGTCGAATATGTAGTTGCGGCGCGACATTTCGACAGGTCCGAAATCGCGCGTTCCTTTAGGAGTTGTTGGTTTTGTTGCCATAGCTGCTGTTTGTAAGTAATGCAAAATTAGCAAATATGACCGAGGCAAACAAATTTTGAAAAAATTATCTCAAAAATTTGGCAGATTCAAAAATCGGTTGTAACTTTGCAGCGCAAAAGCGAAAGGAACACAACCTGAGCGAAGCACATTGCCTTGTGGTGTAATGGTAGCACGTCGGATTCTGGTTCCGCCTGCGGGGGTTCGAATCCCTCCAAGGCAACAAAAATTGCAGTTAACTTCACGGTTAGCTGCAATTTTTCTTTTGTCATATAGTACATAGGTTTGACGTAGCCACTTAGTTTGCTAAAAACAGAGCGCTAAAAACAGAGCGCAACCACGGTCGGAAATTCGATTCCTGGACCGATTTTTATGTCCGATTTTTTTACTATCTTTACCGCAAAAAATAATGACCCGACTCAACGACTTCATGGCTTGTCCCGAACTGGCGCCAATATATAATTATTGTCTCTCAAATGGGACGCCCGCAAAATACACCAAAGGACAATCTTTCGTGGATGAAGGATCGCTCTGCCGATATATTGCCGTCGTACGGTCGGGATATTTCAAATTTTCTGTCATCGACAATAACGGCGATGAATGCACTACCGGCTTCTCGTTCGCAGGCGATATCGTGGCAGACTATGTATGCTCCTTCCTGAATACACAGCCATCACCCACATCGATAGTCGCAGGTGCCGATTCAGAAGTACTGAGAGTGTCGGCAGGTGAACTGAGAACCTATCTCGATAAAGCCGATTCCGAATATATTGCCCGGACAGCAAAGCTGCTCCTGAAGGAGGTATATCGCCGTTATATCGACATGCACAGATTCTCGCCCGAAG